>JAGCXJ010000068.1 GCA_017961385.1 Lachnospiraceae bacterium | reverse complement strand
TATTCTTCCTCTTTCCAGCTCAGCCTGTGCAATTCGCCCGACTGCTGCAGTCCCTGAAAACTATTTTGCCGAAGCGCCTCATACAAAACGATGGCAACGGAATTCGAGAGATTTAAGGAACGGATCGTCGGTGCCATGGGAATGCGAATGCAGTGCTCACGATTCTCCACTAAAATTTCCTCCGGGATCCCCGCGCTTTCCTTTCCAAACATGATAAAGTCGTCAGGTCCAAACTCGACATCACTGTATACCTGCTTTGCCTTGGTCGTTGCCATCCATATCTTTGCGCCCGGGTTTTTTTGCAGAAACTCGTCAAAATTCATATATCTGTGGACATCGAGTCTGTCCCAGTAATCCATTCCTGCACGCTTTAATTCCTGTTCATTGATCCTGAACCCCAAAGGTTCGATAAGATGCAGCGATGTTCCTGTGGCAACGCATGTCCTTCCTATATTTCCCGTATTGGCCGGTATCTCTGGCTGATGAAGAATTATATTCATGTTTTTTCCTTTAAAGAATAATGCCCGGACATAAGCCCGGGCGTTTTATCTGCTTTAACTATGCTCTCAGTCTTGCGATAAAGTCTGCTATACGCTCAAGAGCCACTTTGAGATTCTCGATAGAGTACGCATAGGAGATACGCAAGAATCCTTCTCCGCAGTCACCGAATGCGGTTCCCGGTACAACTGCTACCTTCTCTTCCTCAAGAAGTCTGGTCGCAAACTCTTCACTGGTCATATTGAATTCCTTGATGCATGGAAATACATAAAATGCTCCGTAAGGCTCAAAGCAGGGAAGATTCATCTTTTCAAATTCACTCATTAAAAATCTTCTTCTCTGATTGTATGCCTCACACATGCTCCTTACATCATCATCACCGTTCTTCAGCGCCTCGATTGCAGCATACTGGCTGGTGGTCGGTGCACACATGATGGCAAACTGATGGATCTTGGTCATCTGAGCGATTATGTTTGCAGGACCGCAGGCATATCCGAGTCTCCATCCTGTCATGGCATATGACTTTGAGAATCCGTTTATCACGATGGTCCTTTCCTTCATGCCAGGCAGCGATGCTATGGAAACATGCTCGCCCTTATATGTCAGTTCAGCATAAATCTCATCTGACAGAACATATATATCATGCTTTAGAATGACTTCTCTTATCGCTTCAAGGTCTTCTCTTTCCATGATCGCACCGGTAGGATTGTTGGGGAAGGGAAGTATAAGAAGCTTTGTCTTTTCGGTTATCGCTTCTTCAAGTTCCTCAGCTGTAAGTCTGAACTCGTTTTCATTCTTAAGATTGATGATAACGGGTTTTGCATCCGCAAGTATAGCGCACGGCTCATATGAAACATAGCTTGGCTGGGGGATGATGACTTCATCTCCGGGATTTACCATGGCACGAAGCGCCATGTCTATTCCCTCGGAACCTCCGACAGTTATAAGCGTCTCTGTTTTATAATCGTAGCTTATGTCAAATCTTCTGTTTAGATAGCTGCATATCTCTTTTCTAAGTTCGATCAGACCAGCATTTGAAGTATAGAAAGTCCGTCCCTTTTCAAGAGAATATATGCCCTCGTCTCTGATATGCCACGGCGTATCAAAATCCGGTTCGCCAACTCCCAGAGAAATGGCATCCTTCATCTCTGCAACTATATCAAAAAACTTTCTTATACCCGATGGCTTGAGTGCTACGCACTTTTCTGATAAAGGATCTCTCATGGCATGATCATCTCTCTTTCGTCTGTATGTCTAGCACCTAGGATTGTGCCGTGATCTTTGTATTTCTTAAGTATGAAATGTGTTGAAGTGCTTAAAACATTGTCAAGGGTTGAAAGCTTGTCTGAAACAAAGCTTGCAACTTCCTTTATCGATTTTCCCTCAAGGTTGACTAAAAGATCATATCCGCCCGATATCAGATATACAGCATTTACCTCAGGATACTGATATATCCTCTCAGCCATATGATCAAAACCCTGTCCTCTCTGAGGAGTGACCTTTACTTCAATAAGAGCGGAAACCTTTTCAAGGCTCGTCTTTTCCCAGTCGATCATCGTATGATATCCGCATATGATGCCTTCCTCTTCAAGTGCTTTAAGCTCATTGGCCACATCAATCTCTGACGCGCCGAGTCTAACCGCCAGTTCATCTATCCCGATCTTGCTGTTTTTTTCTATAATACGAAGAATCTGTTCTCTCATGTCGAACCTCCTGTTCTTTTTATTTCTTAATACAGTCTCTGTCAATTAACAGATAGTATACCATATATATGCTGTATATGTCACAATACTTTTATGAGCTCGTCAGTGTTTGAGGATTCCAGAAACCTGGTCTCATCATCTCTCAGGATGACTCTGTCGATACACTGTGTAGTCCTACCTATGACTGTCGCGAGTATACCTTTCTCAGTAAGCGCTTTTGTCAACATCTGCGAATCATCGGTTACTATCAAAAGAGCTCCGTCTCCTCTCAATGAGTAAGGATTGATATCAAAAAACTCGCAGACTTCGATAGTCTCCTGTCTTACGGGGATCCTATTAAGTTCAACCCTGCATCCTGATTTCAGATCCTCGCACAGCTCCCACAAGGCAGCAAATATCCCGCCGCCTGAAACGTCATGCATGGCATATGTCTTATCAGACTTAAAAGCAAGAAAAGCTTCATCGGCAACGCTCACAAACTGACCAAGTCTAAAGGCATCATCAACATAGTATGCCGGAAGCCTTGTTATCAGATCATCTCTTTTTTTCTTAGATATGACAGACGTTCCCATGAGGCCTATCCATTTGGTCATTACAATATCGGCTTCCTTTGCTTTTTCGGATTCAGGCAGTGCCCTTAAAGTATTTCCGAATGCCGTAACGCTTATTATCGGCTCAGCAAGTCCCTTTACATACTCGGTATGTCCGCCCATGATCCTTACATCCAGCTCATGTGCAGTTTCGCATATCTGCTTCATGATCTCCTTTAGTCTTATCTCTCTGTAGGAATCAGGCATTGATATAGCCAGGCTGATATATTCAGGCTTAACAAAAGAAGCCCACAGATTATTGCATGCATTTATTACAGCATGCGAGCCTGCATCATCATCCGCAAAGGCAACATACCCGGTCGAAACTGCCATATCAGAAAAAAAGGCGCAGTCTAACCCCTTAGCTGCACCTTTTATATCCACTTTATGATTCTTTATTATCTTTGTAACGGAACGATCAAGGACCGTTTCACTTATCTTGCCGATATTTCTCACGTTAAGGATCTCCTGCAGGCTCTTCACTGACCGGCTGGGCTGCAAGCTGAGCAGCAAGTGCCCCTGCCGTGGCTCTTGCCTGATCTATGCTTCCGGAAGCTACAGCCTCCATCATGGCATTGTATGCATTGGGATCTGATGTGCCTACACCTACCACCAGAGTCCTTGGAACCATCTTGTAAGAGCTGTTGTTTATGACTTCCCTGCTCTGTTCAACGCCGTCAACCGTAACGACCTTGATATATCTGGCCTTTATTCCTGCATGTGACGAAGTATATGATGTATATCCTATGGGCTTGCCGGCATCCGGGACTATGCTCTCGTAATCGGCAACCGTTCTCTCCAAAACCTCGCTCTCAAATGATACCTGTCTGTTTGCGGGTCTTTTCTCTATACCGTATATATTGAATGTTATCTCTTTGTCTTCTGTAACATATCCCTCTATATAAATAGGGAAGTCCTTGTCGTTGGTAAACTTGAAATCCTTGCCGGATGATTCCGCTATGGCAGCATCTCCGGAAGGAGAGACATAATCAACTATCATTGAATGATTCTGTCTTACATCAACCTGAAGCTCGGCTCTTAATACTGCATTGTACAGTGTCGATGAAACCTGGCATATACCGCCGCCGAGTGTATCGACAACAAGTCCGTTCATGTATGAACCCGCAAGCTGATAGCCGTTTTGCGTAGTAAACGGTGCGATATGCTCAAGTACGGAAAACTGTTCACCCGGATAAACCGTTGAACCGTTTATCAGGCGGCATCCGTTTGCAACGTTGCTGCTTCTTGCCGCTCCGCTTTTTTTATACTCGGTCGTAAATGAACCTATGATATCTGTTATCTGTGTTAGGCCTTCAACACTTCCCTTCGGCTCATCCACCTGGGAAGTAAGCTCTATGACAGCATCCTTGCCGTCCCATTCAGAAGTAAGGAAGTTAATGGCATCATTAAGGGCTGCCTGTTCGTCTACTACGATACCGGGAGTTCCTTGCTTTATCATGATCCCCTGATCTGACTTGGTCATCTCGCAGTCAACGGCTTCCTGATTAAAATTCTCGAGATTGTCCTGAATTATCGCATTAAGCTTGTCTCTGTCAAAGTTAAGTTCTATATTGTATCTGACATTGTTTCTTTGCAGATCCTTTGCTACCTTGTATCTTTCCAGGATATTTCCCTTGCTTCCATAGGAAGCTGCCTGCTTTGCCACGTCTGTATTTGACCATGTCATGCCAAGCTCGGCAGGATGGACCTTTACTTCAAATCCCGTGGGACTTGTGAGAGTAAGGCATGCGTCATACCTGTCAGCAACTCTTGACTCGACCATGCTCCTGACCTCATCCTGTGTCATGCCGGATACGTCAGTATTATCTATATATATGCCTTTCTGTATTACGGCTGCCTGTGACTTTACGTTAAATACAGTAACCAAAGTACACAAAATAACAGCCAAAAAGAGTACTTTTAGCCTTTTCATCGCAACTCAATTCCGTTTTATCCTAAAATATGATAAATTATACAAGAGCAGATATTAACAGGGGTAATATCATCGCCAATACAAGTATTATAATGATTATGGACGATACGATCTTTTTTGTTTTTTTATTGTTCATATTAAACATATTTTTATTTCCGCCTTTATGCAAAATACACATATATATTACGAAAGGAATTATATATGAAATATCCCTTCTTTGCAAGCTTTCTTGTACTTTGTGCGATATTTTATCACAATCGAAAAAAAGCCGACAGAAGCCATGCCAAGATCATGCAGGATTACTTCAAACGCGAGAACGAGGCAAACAATACAAGAAAGCAGCCTCTTGACGATCTTGAATATATAAAGATCGATCTAAGTAAGCTTCCTACTCAGGCATATGATGATGACGATCTGATCAAAGAATGCATAAAGGATATAACCAGACTCTGTGAGGAATCAATCGTTAACTTCACGGGTCTTACCAATACCGATCTCAAGCTAAAGTACGGTCCGGCCAATCTTCCTTTTCTTCAGCAGTGCGACTTAAACTACACACAGCTTGTAAGGATACTAAACACATGGGCAAACAGGCTTTTTGAGTTAAACGATCATGACAGCGCACTTATTGTTTCAGAATATGCCATAAGCCTAAAAGCCGATATCAGCAACATCTACTATATGGCTTCAGATATATATATTGAAAAAGGCACACCTGAAAAGATCTTATCACTTATTGAGATTGCCGAAGAACTCAACAGTGTGATGAAAGACCATATAGTTGAAAACCTAAGATCCAAGTTATGATGCAAAACACCTCCGGGTATCCCGGAGGTGTTTGCTTTCTTATTACATCACAACTTCAACGTTGTATTCAGTCTGTCCTTCCACGAAAGGAATTATATTTCCTTCAACGGCCTGACCGTTGACAGTCATTGACTTAACTCCCTTCTGTGATCCGTTTGTCTTAACGTTTATATTGTAAGTTGCGCCTCTGTACTTACGTGTTACAGTGTAATCACCGAAGTCTGAAGGTACGCAGGGATCAACCTGAAGTCCCTTGTGTGTAGGATAAACACCCAGGATGTACTGAGAGATATTGCAGAATGTCCATGCTGCCGTACCTGTCAGCCATGAGTTCTTTCCTTCACCGGGAAGATAAGCATCGTTACCTGCTACCATCTGGCAGTATACGTAAGGCTCTGTCTTGTGTATCTCTGAGATCTCCTCTGTGTATGCAGGACATGTCTTCTTGTAGATCTCAAATGCTCTGTCGCCGCGGCCTATAACTGTCTCAGCTATAGATACCCAGGGATTGTTATGACAGAAGATACCAGCATTCTCCTTGTATCCCGGCGGGTAAGATGTGATCTCACCGAGTTCGAGATGATATACCGTATAAGCGGGCTGAAGGATCATTACACCGTATTCGCAGTCAAGATACTTCTTAACTGAATCAAGCGCCTTTTGGGCAAGGCCTTCCTTGACACCGATTCCTGCAAGCGAGCAGAAGCCGTTTGACTCGATGAAGATCTTGCCTTCCTCGCATTCCTTTGAACCGATCTTGTGGCTGTATGCATCATATGCTCTTACGAACCATTCGCCGTCCCAGCCGTCCTTTAATACAGCATCATACATGATCTGTACTTCCTTGCGTGCTCTGTCAGCTTCTGCCTGATCGCCTAAAAGCTCTGCAAGCTGAGCATACTCTTCACCGTATTTTACAAACATGCCTGCGATGAATACTGACTCTGCAACAGGGCCTTCAGAAGGTCCGAAGCACTGGAATGACTCACCGGGATGCTCTGAGAAGCAGTTAAGGTTAAGACAATCGTTCCAGTCTGCACGACCGATAAGAGGAAGATTGTGAGGACCCTTGTGATTTACTATATAATCGAATGATCTCTTAAGATGCTCCATCATGGTTGTTGCAACGCTCATGTCGTTGTCGTAAGGAACCATCTCCTTAAGGATCGATGTATCTCCTGTCTCACGGATGTAAGCGCTTGTTCCTGCAATGAGCCACAGCGGATCATCATTGAATCCTGAACCGATATCGGAATTGCCCTTCTTAGTAAGCGGCTGATACTGGTGATAAGCCGAACCGTCCTGGAACTGTGTAGAAGCGATATCGATGATACGCTCTCTTGCTCTTTCGGGGATAAGGTGAACAAATCCGAGCAGATCCTGGTTGGAATCTCTGAATCCCATTCCACGTCCGATACCTGACTCATAGTATGAAGCGGAACGTGACATGTTGAATGTTACCATGCACTGATACTGATTCCAGATGTTGACCATACGGTTAACCTTGTCATTTGCAGACTTAACAGTGTAGATAGAAAGCAGATCGTTCCAGTATGTGCAAAGTCTGTCAAAAGCTGCTTCAACATCGGCATCTGTCTGATACTTTGAAAGAAGCTTCTTTGCAGGTGCCTTATTGATGATACCCTTTGACTCCCACTTTTCATCCTGAGGGTTCTCGCAGTAGCCGAGTACGAATACAAATGACTTTGTTTCGCCGGGGTTAAGTGTAACGTTGATCTGATGAACAGCAACAGGTGACCATCCGTGTGCTATAGAACCTGTACATTCGCCCTTTTCGCATACTACCTCGGGATCACGGTTGTCATGATAAGCACCAAGGAATGCATCTCTTGATGTATCAAATCCATCAATCTTTGTATTTACAGAATAAACGGCATAGTGATTACGACGCTCTCTGTATTCTGTCTTGTGATAGATAGTAGAATCTATAACCTCCACTTCACCTGTAGAGAAGTTACGCTGGAAGTTTCTTGAATCATCATCTGCGTTCCACAGACACCACTCAACATATGAGAAGAGTTTGATCTGCTTTGTCTGTGAAGACTTATTTGTAAGCTTTACCTGGCTGAGTTCGCATGTATCCTCGTTGGGAACGAATGTAAGAACATTTGCCTCAACATCGTTCTTTACACGCTTGAACTTGCTGTAGCCGATACCGTGGCGGCACTCATACTCGTCAAGTTGAGTCTTTGTCGGCTGCCATCCGGGATTCCATACGGTATCTCCGTCCTTGATATAGAAATACTTTCCGTTAAAATCTGCGGGTACGCCGTTATAACGATAACGTGTGATCCTTAAAAGCTTTGCATCCTTGTAGAATGAATCTCCGCCGCATGTGTTGGATATAAGTGAGAAGAAACCGTTGTTACCGAGGTAGTTGATCCACGGAAGCGGAGTCTTCGGTGTAGTGATGACATACTCTTT
>JAGCXJ010000067.1 GCA_017961385.1 Lachnospiraceae bacterium | reverse complement strand
CTTAATTTTACCTTAATATTTCTTAAAATTCAATAATGCAGGCACCCATATATACGCAAATTCGATCGTGCTCAAATTGCTTATTTATCAATAACATGATATAGTGTTTCTAGGTATGCATGACCACATTATATGGAGGACATATGAGAGCAGAGTGCTATTACGACGATTACGATAAAAAAGAAAATCTTCATTTTGATTCAAAGGTTGTACACGGAGCATTGGGCTGCGATCCCATGACGGGTTCGCTAAGCTTCCCGATCTTCCAGACAGCTACATATAAACACAGAGCCTTCGATGTTTCTACCGGATATCTGTATTCAAGACTTCAGAATCCCACGCGTCAGGAACTCGAGCGTACTATGGCTATCCTGGAGGAAGGCTTCGAGGCATTTGCATTCACTTCCGGCCAGGCAGCTCACATGGCACTGTTCGGAATGCTAAAAGACGGAGATCATATCATTCTTTCGGATGATCTTTACGGAGGCACCTTCCGTATAGCGGAGGATATCTTCAGAGAGCTCGGATGTGATTTTGAGTATGTCGACATGTCTGATATCGAGAATCTCGAAGCAGCCATGAAGGACAATACAAGGATGGTATTCTTGGAGACTCCCACCAATCCCATGATGAGAGTATCCGATATAAGAAAGGTTTCAGAGGTCGCACACAAATGGGGAGCGGTATTTGTTGTAGACAATACCTTCCTTACACCGTATTTCCAGAAGCCTCTGACACTCGGCGCCGATATCGTTACCCATTCGGGAACAAAGTATATCTGCGGACACAATGATGTCATCGCAGGTATCGTGGTCATAAAGGACGATACTTATTCAGATCACTTCCATATGCAGCTAAAGAGCAGAGGAAACGGTCTTGGCCCCATGGATTCATGGCTTCTGATAAGAGGACTTAAGACACTGTCTCTTCGTATGGAAAAGCATAACGAGAATGCAAAGATCGTAGCAAAATGGCTCAGAAACCATCCCAAGGTAACCAAGGTTTACTATGCAGGTTTTGAAGATCACAAGGGATATCAGATAAGCCTGTCTCAGACAACGGGCTTTGGCGGAATGATCTCGTTTGAGCTGGACAGCCTAGATACTGTAAAGAAGCTTCTAAGCGATGTAAAGATGATCCTGTTTGCAGAGTCGCTCGGAGGAACGGAGACACTTGTCACCTATCCTCTTACACAGACTCATGAATCTATACCTGCCGATATAAGAGAAAAGCTCGGCATCAACGAGAGATTCATACGTATCTCGATAGGAATAGAGGATCCAAGAGACATCATAGCCGATCTTGAACAGGCTCTCGGATAAAAAACTTATAGAAGATAAATGCATGCAATGCTTCAGTGTCTGAGGCATTGCATTTCGTGTGTATGGAATAAAAAAGAGGACAAAAATGATCATACCTTTTACAAAGATGCAGGCATACGGCAACGACTACGTGTATATCGATGCAACCCATGTACACGTTGATGACTGGGCCGACCTTGCCATTAAGATCTCAAACAGAAATTTCGGTGTCGGAAGCGACGGTCTGATACTCATCTGTGACTCCGATGTATGTGATTTTAAGATGAGGGTATTCGATCCCGACGGGACCGAGTGCGAGATGTGCGGAAATGCCTTAAGGAGCGTTTCAAAGTTTGTCTACTACTACAGGATGACAGACAAGACTGATCTTTATATAGAGACGATCGGAGGACATCAGCACGTGCAGCTGGATGTAAAGGACGGCGAGGTAGTTAATATCCATGCCGATATAGGAAAGCCCGTGTTTGATGCAGACAGAGTTCCGGTAAAGTGCGATGCGACTGAACTGTTCAACGTACCTGTAAGGATATATGACAGGACATTTTACATGTCATCGCTCTCATGGGGAAATCCTCAGACGGTCATGTTCATCGATGATGTCGATACACTGGATATAAAAAAATACGGACCTGCGATAGAAAACCATGAGATGTTCCCGGCCAGAACCAATGTAACATTTGCACAGAAGATTGATGAGAACACTTTAAAGATAAGAGAATGGGAAAGAGGCACGGGAGAGACCATAGGATGCGGTACAGGGTGCTGTACGGCAGTGGTATTTGCCAACAGACTCGGACTCAGCTCAAGAAGCTGCGATGTCCATCAGATAGGCGGCATTTTGCATGTAGACTTGGATAAAAATGATCATGTCCACATGGTAGGACCGTCAACTCTCGTATATGAAGGAGAATATTATTATGAAGCTTAGTGAGCTTTTAAAGAATGTTGAATATGAGCTTTTGCAGGGAGATATCGAAACCGATATAAGCGCTATCGAATATGATTCGAGAAAGGTAAAGGAAAACTCCCTCTTTGTATGCATGAGCGGATTTGCAAGCGACGGACACGGATATATAACAAGGGCTCATGATCTCGGGGCTGTGGCCGTGATAGTTGAAAAGGATCTAAACGGCTGTCACGAAGCTCTCGAAAAGAAGGCAAACGAGGACGGATTCGGCGATACCTATGTTCCCTATACAATGACAGTCATAAAGGTAGCCGACAGCAGAAAGGCTCTTGCAAAGATAAGCGCGGCATGGTTTGGCTATCCTTCAAAGAAGCTTGTTATGATAGGCCTTACCGGTACAAAGGGAAAGACCACAACGACACATATGATAAAGAGCATCTTGGAAGCTGCCGGACACAAGGTCGGAATGATAGGCACCATGGGTTCCATGATAGGCGAAATGAAGATACCTACAAAGAATACGACACCCGAATCATACGAGCTTCATTCCCTGTTTTCAAAGATGGTGGAATCTGGCTGCAAGTACTGTGTCATGGAGGTATCCAGCCAGGCATTCAAGTTAAACAGGACATACGGCATAACATTTGACTTCGGCGGATTTTTGAATATATCTCCAGATCACATAGGACCCGGAGAGCATGAGGACTTTGAGGAATACTTTGAATACAAGAAGATGATCTTTGATCAGAGCAGATGCGCTGTCATAAACATCGATGACGAGCATGGAGCAATGCTTGCAAAAAACGGTGTCTCATCCGAAAAGCTGCTTACTGTCTCAACAAGACATGAGGCGACACTGTACTGTGATAAGCTAGAAGATATATGGGAGCCCGATCTTTTAGGCTCAAGGATGCATGTAAAGGGTCTCATGGAGGATGCATTTGTCATTCCCATGCCCGGAAGGTTCAATGCGGAAAACGCTCTTGTTGCAGCTGTTATCACCAAATCATGCAATGTCTCAAATATCTATCTAGAAAAGGGACTGAGAGCAACAACGGTAAAGGGCAGGACACAGGTAGTAAGAGAAGCGTCTCATATCGCTACCTTTATCATTGACTATGCCCACAATGCGCTCAGCATGGAAAGTCTCTTGAGCATGCTTAAGGGATACAAGCCCGAAAAGCTCATCTGCCTTTTCGGAGGCGGAGGCAACAAGCCAAAGCAGAGAAGATACGACATGGGGGCTGCTGCAGGCAAGTATGCGGATCTTACGATACTTACAGAGGACAATCCCAGATATGAGGAGATAGAGAACATCAATAACGATATAATAGTCGGACTTGATGCATTTAACGGAAAATACGAGATCATCCTTGACAGGAAGGAAGCCATAGAGCATCTTATCGATACGGCAAAGCCCGGATACATAGTAGCTCTGATCGGAAAAGGCCATGAGACCTATCAGGATGTCAAAGGCGTAAAGACATATTTCTGCGAAGAAGAGATCATCCGTGAATATGTTAAGAATAAGTCTTGATTACATATAGCGATTAGTTTATGATAGTCAAGGTGGTTTTAAGAATATTTTGAAAACAGAGGTATATATATGACAACAGCAGAAAAAGCATTGATGCTGCATGAGCAGTGGAACGGAAAACTTGATACGGTCGCAAAGAGCAAGGTAAAGACAAGAGAGGATCTTGCACTCGCATACACTCCCGGTGTAGCAGAGCCCTGCAAGGTGATCGCTAAAGACAAGGAAGCTGCCTATAAGTATACATGGAAGGCAAACACGATCGCTGTCGTTTCCGACGGAAGCGCGGTACTCGGACTCGGAAACATCGGACCTGAGGCTGCAATGCCCGTTATGGAAGGAAAGGCAGTTCTGTTTAAGGAGTTCGGGGGCGTTAATGCCGTACCGATCTGCCTTGATACACAGGATACCGAAGAGATAATAAAGGCAGTGACATATCTTGCACCCACATTCGGCGGCATCAACCTTGAAGATATATCGGCACCCAGATGCTTTGAGATAGAGGAAAGACTCAAGGCAACACTCGATATACCGGTATTTCATGATGACCAGCACGGAACCGCGATCGTTGTTCTTGCAGGAATAATAAATGCCCTTAAGGTTATCGGATACAAGAAAAAGGAAGACTGCAAGATAGTTGTTAACGGAGCAGGAGCTGCAGGCGTTGCCATCACAAAGCTTCTTTTAAGCTACGGATTTAGGACTGCCATCCTTTGTGACAGGAGCGGTGCGATAAGCTCAGAGAGAGAAGATCTTAACAGCTCAAAGAAGGAAATGCTAAAGATCACAAACCCCAACGATGAAAAGGGCAAGCTTGCAGATGTTATAAAGAATGCAGATATATTCATAGGTGTATCGGGACCCGGAACACTCACACCCGAAATGGTAAAGACTATGAACAAGGATTCCATCATCTTTGCCATGGCAAATCCGGTACCCGAGATCATGCCCGATGAAGCAAAAGCAGCCGGTGCACGTGTTGTAGGAACCGGAAGAAGCGACTTCCCCAACCAGGTAAACAACGTTGTTGCCTTCCCGGGAATCTTTAAAGGAGCTCTTGAAGGAAGAGCAAGACAGATAACAGAGGAGATGAAGCTTGCAGCTGCACTTGCGATAGCCGATCTTGTTCCTGAAGACAAGCTAAGCGAAGACAATGTAATGCCCGAAGCTTTCGATCCCCAGGTAGCCGTAAAGGTAGCCGAAGCAGTAAAGGCATGTATTAAATAAGTGAAATAAGCTAAGGCTGTGTCCTAAGACACGGCCTTATTTTTTTTGTCCGAATTAAAACTTTCCAGAATGGAAAAAAATTGGTTTACCAACTGTACATATGGTATGTTAAAATTAAACAGTGGAAAGGATAGAATCAAGTCATAAACAATAAAAGAAAAGAGGTAAATGTTTATGGCTGATAAAAAGACAGATTACAGAAAACTTTTAAGTGAGACAGATTATAGAAGGCTGCTCATCTCCACGGCAGTCAACAGATTCGGTGATTCGCTCGATGCGGTCGCATTTGCATGGCTTGTCTATAAGATCACGCAAAACGGTGCATGGTCGGCGATCGTATTCGGACTCAATATCCTGCCCAATGTCATCGTTTCGCCTTTTGCGGGAGCAGTGGTCGAGAGACTAAACAAGAAAAACGTCATTGTATTTACGCATATTTTAAGAGCGATGCTCTTAACATCATTTCTTGCTGTGTTTGTTTCGGGTCATGTAAACGGATGGGTGATGGCTGCATTTACGATAGCGGTATCGACGATAGAATCATTTAACATGCCGGCATCAACTTCATTTATCCCGATGATCGTAAAAAATGAGGACCTGACTAAGGCAATGAGCCTTAATTCAATGGTAAGCGGTGCGGTTACAATGCTCGGAACAGGACTTGCAGGCATCATAATAGCAAAAGTCAGTCTAAGCTTTGTGATGATCATAGACATTGTCACATTTGTCATCTCGGCGTTTATCGTTTTATCGATCAGATGCAATAAAAGCGAACAAAAGAATGCTTCTGTATCAAATGGATCATATCTTGTTTCATTAAAGGAAGGTATAAGATATTTAAGAAATGAACCAGTGATGATAAATTATATCCTGTTAGCTGTTATCTTAAATATCATCCTTGTACCGATAAATTCGCTTCAGGCGCCTATTGTTAGCGAATGTTTTAAGATGGACAGCTCTCTGCTAAGCGTTATAGGCATGGCTGGATCAACAGGCGCGATACTTGGAGCATCACTCATACCTGTTGTGTCACGCAAACTAAGTGCAAAAAAGATCGTCATATATTTGAGCACGATCCTTGGAAGCGGGATCATCGCTGTATCGATCGCTGGAAAGATATTTGAAGCAGAGATCTTAAAATATCTCTCGGCTGCTCTTTGCTTTTTGGTGATGACATGCAGCGCCACGTTAATGTCGGGAGTAGCAAACATAAGGTTCATATCGATCGTTGACAAGAGGTTCATAGCAAGGTCCTCAGCAGTCTTTGTGGCAGCATCGACTGCGGCTATCCCGGTGACCTCCATGATAGTCGGACTTTTAAAGTCATATTTTGAAACAGATGAGATCATAATGATGTGCGGCATACTGATGATGATCTTTGTACTTGTATTCATCATCCTAAATCCGGCACTTGATATAAAGAAAGGAAACATATATGAAGCTGAGACTGCATGAGAATATCAAAAAACTGAGAAAGGAAAAGGGACTGACGCAGGAGAGGCTTGCCGAGATACTTGATGTGAGCGTAGGTGCAGTCTCCAAGTGGGAGAGTGCTAGCAACACCCCCGATATAGAGACTATCGCCATACTTGCGGATTTTTTTGATGTATCGATCGATGCACTCCTTGGATACGATATCTCCTCAAAAAAGATAAAGGATATAGTAGATCAGATATATGCGCTTTCGGGAATGCATAAGTTTGATGAAGCTCAGACTGTATCAAGGGATGCTCTTACAAGATATCCTCATGATTTTCTGATATGCTATACATCGGCATCACTGTATCAGCTGATAGCACTTGAAAAAGAGGATATGAAAGCAGCCAGACAGGCTATAAAGCTGTATGAGGATGCAAAGGATCATCTGTCGCAGAATGATGATCCCAGGATAAATGAATTTACCTTAAATCTAAATATCGCATCATGCTATGCGTTCTTTGATGAGAAAAAGGCTATAAAGATATTTAAGGAAAACAACTTCGCGGGGATAAGCGATGCTGTTATGGCTTTTACTTATCTGAAGATGGGTGAAACAGACGAGTCTTTAAAGTGCAGTACAGAAGGGATCATAAAAAATCTGTTCGGGCTCTTAAACTGCTCGAGCTATATGATGATGGCTCTTACGATGGAGAGAAATAAAAAAAGCACAGATTCAGCCTTTGAACTGTGCGAAAATTCACTGACGCTCATAAGGATGTTCAAAACAAAGGAAACAGGATATCTTTCGAAATTCGAGGCGCTCTTTCTTGTAATGAAGGCCTATATCTATGCAATCATGGGTAAGGAAGATCTTATGGAATCATACCTTAAAGAAGGAAAGATACTGGCAAGGCAGTATGATATGAGCAGTTCAAACAACATAGCAAAAGACATCAAGTTCTATTATGATAAAAAAGAATCCTTCATCGGCTATGACAGCCTCGGAGAGAGTGCTGTCGAGGGTATAAGAAAGACCATAAACGAAAATGTGAAAAAGGTGCCAAAGATCGATCAAAAGATCGTGGATCTGATCTCACTCAAATGGGACAGTCTGTAGGATCACTCGGCTTCCTTTTTAAGCTTTTTCATGTGTTCCTTTATCTTTACTTCATAGCCGTTGTCTGACGGCCTGTAAAATTCCTTGCCGGACAGCTCATAAGGCAGATACTGCTGTTTTACATAGTTATTCTTGTAGTCATGTGCATATTTATAGCCTATGCCGTGACCAAGCTTTGCTGCACCTTTGTAGTGGGCATCCTGCAGATGGGGAGGAACGGGAAGGTTTCCTGTCTCTCTTACCGCATTCTGAGCTTCTTCTATGGCACATACAGCTGCATTGCTCTTTGGAGCTGTCGCTACATAGGTAACAGCCTGCGAGAGGATGATGCCTGATTCGGGCCATCCTATCCTTTCCACAGCCTGAGCAGCGGCTACAGCCACCTGGATAGCCTGCGGATCGGCATTTCCCACATCTTCACTGGCACAGATCATGATCCTTCTGGCTATAAATTTCACATCCTCGCCGCTTTCTATCATCTTTGCAAGATAGTAAACGGCCGCATCGGGATCCGAACCGCGCATGCTCTTTATGAAAGCGGAGATCGTATCGTAATGATTATCCCCTGTCTTGTCAAATCTCATGACGCGTCTCTGGATGCAGTCTTCTATTATCGGCAGAGTTATATGGACCTTTCCGTCTTCGGACTTATCCGTTGTAAGGATCGCAAGCTCTATCGCATTTAGTGCATGTCTTGCATCGCCGTCGCAGATATCTGCAAGACCGTCTAGAGCCTCATCGGTGATATCGGCATTGTAGGCTCCCATGCCCTTATCGCTTGTGATGGCGCGCATTATGAGAGTCTTTATGTTTTCAGTGCTCAAAGGCTTTAATTCAAATATATGCGAACGGGAGATCAGAGCCCCGTTTACCTCAAAATAGGGATTTTCCGTAGTGGCGCCTAGAAGGATTATCGTACCGTCTTCCACAAAGGGCAGAAGATAGTCCTGCTGGGCCTTGTTAAAGCGGTGGATCTCATCTATAAAGAGGATGGTCTTTCTGCCGTACATTCCGGCTATGTCCTTGGCTTTTGCAACAACATCCTCCATATCCTTCTTTCCCGAAGTTGTCGCATTTATCTGCATGAACTCACTGCTTGTCGTATTTGCAATGACTTTTGCAAGAGTCGTCTTTCCTGTACCCGGAGGTCCGTAAAAGATGACAGAGCTTAACTTGTCAGCCTTTATGGCTCTATATAACAGCTTGTCTTTGCCTATTATGTGCTCCTGGCCTACGACTTCATCAAGAGTTATGGGACGCAGTCTGGCCGCAAGCGGAGATTCCTTTTCTTTATTCGTTTCTCTCATGTAATCAAAAATATCCATAGGCATATTCTAGCATATATCCAAGATATTTAGTATACTAAAAGATAGGGCAAAAAGAGGATAAAACATGTTTGATTCATATAAGATAATACTGGCATCGGGTTCACCGAGGCGAAAACAGCTCCTTGCGCAGACAGGATTTGAATTTGAGATATGCATATCCCAGTGCGAGGAAAAGATAACAAGCCATGATCCTCAAAAGGTATGCATGGAGCTGTCCCTTCAAAAGGCGCTCGATGTCGCATCCATGATAAAGGCATACAATCAGAAGCATGATGATATCGCGAGCGATCGCGATCTTATAATCATCGGAGCGGATACTATCGTTGCGATAGATGATGAGATACTAGGAAAGCCAAAGGATGATGACGAGGCTGTTCAGATGCTTAAAAAGCTCTCGGGAAAAGAGCATGATGTATATACGGGAGTAAGCTTCGTATTCATGTCGAGCGACGGAAGGGTCGGAGAGCACAGCTTCTATGAAAGAACAGGAGTAAGCGTATATGACCTTGACGATGACGAGATAAGGGACTACGTCGACAGCGGAGAGCCTCTTGACAAGGCGGGTGCCTACGGCATTCAGGGAAGCTTTGCAAAGTATATAAAAGAGATATCGGGAGACTACTTTAACGTTGTCGGTCTGCCCGTAGCCAGACTCTATCATGAACTTAAGGAACTTCTGAAATAAGTTTACATAACATAAACAATCACATTCACGGGAAGGTACACGTATGGATTTTGAGATAATAGTAAATTCGGTATCGGCCGAGCTGCTCGTTGAAGACAGTGCCGATGAGGGCGTAAAGAAGATAGCTGATGTCATAGCTGATGATATTGAGAGCGTATGCGACAAGAGACCTTATATCGCAGCCTTTACATTTGAGTGCATGTTTGATCGCGTCATAGTCTTTGCCACAGTCGGAAAGAGCGCCATTTTAAGCAGGCTTGAAGAAAACGGCATAATTGACACAAGTGTTATAAAAGACAGAAGAGAAAGCTTTATGATATTTGAATGCGACTTCTCGGCAATAGATGCTGACCGAACCGGTCAAGTACTTGTCGTGGCAGGATCCGACAAGCGAGGGACCATCTACGGCATGTTCAAGATATCGGAAGCCATAGGAGTGACATCTCTCGTATACTGGGGTGACAGCACACCTGTCAAAAAGACTGATGTTATGTTAACTAAAGAATGGCTCTTAAAGGACAGAGCGATAAAGGAAAGCAGCGAGAACATCTTTATATCAAAGCAGCCTTCCGTAGAATACAGAGGCTTCTTTATAAATGACGAATGGCCTGCGTTCGGCGGCTGGAGCCGTGACAGATTCGGAGGCTTTAACGCTAAATGCTACAGAGAGCTTTTCATCTTCCTACTTAGGATGAGAGGCAACTTCTTATGGCCCGCCATGTGGTCATCTGTCTTTTCTGAGGACGGACCCGGTATCGAGAGTGCAAGACTGGCAGATACATTAGGAATAATCATGGGTACATCCCATCATGAACCCCTGTGTCGCGCCGGAGAGGAATGGCAGCAAATATACAAAGACTACTCCGAGAGCAACGCATGGAACTTTATAAACAATAAGGAAGGCATAACGAATTTCTGGCGTGACGGCCTTTTAAGGAATAAAAAGTTTGAAAATCTTATAACCATCGGCATGAGAGGAGAAGCAGATTCAAAGCTTCTTGGCGAGGATGCCACGATGGCAGACAACATAAAGGTCATAAAGGATGCCATCCTTACCCAGCATAAGCTGCTTAAGGAGTGCGTCAATGAGGATCTTACAAAGATCCCCAGAGTCCTTGCTATCTACAAGGAAGTCGAAGACTACTACTACGGTGATGAGACCTGCGAAGGCTTAAAGGACTGGGACGAGCTTAAGGATGTCATCTTTCTGCTGAGTGACGACAACTGGGCCAATACCAGAGGACTTCCCAAGGAAGAAGAGAGAGAGCATCCGGGCGGATACGGAATGTACTATCATTTCGATTATCACGGAGGCCCCATAAGCTACGAATGGCAGAATACCAGCAGACTTTCAAAGAT
>JAGCXJ010000066.1 GCA_017961385.1 Lachnospiraceae bacterium | reverse complement strand
CGTGACCGTGACAGGTTGTGACAAGGTAATAGATGCTGATGATTTTGCTGTTATGAAAGACGGCGCTATCCTTACTAATGCAGGTCACTTTGACTGCGAGGTGGATATGGCCGGTCTTAGAAAAATGGCTGTTGAATCAAAGCAGATGAGAAATAACATAATGGGATACAAGCTTGCGACAGGTCAGTGGCTGTGCGTTATAGCAGAGGGAAGACTTGTAAATCTTGCTGCAGGTGACGGACATCCCGCAGAGATAATGGACATGAGCTTTGCGATACAGGCGCTCTCAGCGAAGTATCTTGTAGAGCATCAGGGACAGATGGACAGCATGCTCATCGATGTTCCTACTGATGTTGATATGGATGTTGCATCAAGAAAGCTTGCATTCCTTGGAAAGAAGATCGATAAACTCACCGAAGAACAGATAGCATATCTGAATGCTTCATTATAAACAATAAAATAAGCGCATTCCCAAGCGGGATGCGCTTAAAATATATTCATCAGTCTTCGTCATCGCTCTTTGTTCCGATAAAGCTTGCAAGGCTAGAAACGACGGTTGAAACAACGCTTATCACAACTGCGATGATGATTATTAAAAGGCCTCCGCCCAAAATCAAGAATGAACCTGCCATATTGATACCTCTGTATATAAATATGAATTAAACACAGTATGCCATGAAAAATGTTAAAAATCAATACATAGAAAGAAATATTAAAGCTGATGTCATAAGAGGCTTTGCCATCATCCTAGTCATTTTCGGCCATTGCATACAGAACGGAAACGGATGGGATTATTTCATCAATTCAAGGTACTGGAGCAATAAGGTATATCAGTTCATTTACAGTTTTCATATGCCGCTGTTCATGATCCTTGCAGGATGGTTTGCCTACTTCAGTCTAAAAAAGCTTGAGGGTGACAGAAAAAAGCAGTTAAGATTCTTGGCAAAGAGGTATTTTACCTATATAATGCCGATCTTTTTGTGGACACTGTTTGAATTTGCGAGAGGATTCTGGCTTAACGGACTTTCCTCTGTGGCTGATACCGTCTGGAAGGATTTTTTTATATCCTTTTTCAGCTATTTTCTTACCAATCTGTGGTTTCTGTGGGCAGTGCTTATCTGTCTTACCATAGTATTTGTCATGCATTTTTATCTGGCTGACAATATTCCTTTATATGTACTTGGCTTCCTTGTCATGTTTTTTTTGCCGGATGCAGCAAATCTTGGAGTATACAAGTACCTGATGCCGTATTATATAGGAGCGTTCTATATAAACAAGTGTCTTGACAGCGAAAGCAGAGGAAAAGTGATCGACTTATATAAATCCTCATACGAAAAAAAGCCTGTAATGTGGCTTGTCATTACCGGTATCATCTTTGCATGTCTTTATATGTTTTATGATGAAAGAGCATTTATATATCTTACAGGATACAGATTAAGCAGGGCAAACTGGTATAAGCAGCTTGTGATAGATGTCTACAGATTTGTCATTGGTCTATTCGGAAGCATGTTCTTTATGATGCTCTTTGACAGACTTTCTATAGCTTTTAAGTCATATAAGTGGCCTGTTTTAACAGCGTTTGGAAAAAACAGTCTCGGAGTGTACATCCTTCAGGGATATTATATCCTGATTGTCATGGCTTCCTTTACCAACAACATGACTGGAATACGATGGTATCACATACCGATCGAAGCTATGATTATCAGTATCGTATCGCTTGTCAGCGCTGTCATAATCGCAAAGATACCGGTGCTCAGGATACTTGTCGGAAAGAGCAGATAAATATATTTTTTTCAGATTGATATTTGTATGAAAATCCGATATCATATTTATAATTTCCAGCAAGGAAAAATGTATGAAGCGCCATTGCGCGAAGGAGGTTACGTATGAAATATGTATGTTCGGTATGCGGTTATATCCATGAAGGTGACAATCCCCCTGAAGAATGCCCTATCTGCCACGCAGGCAGTGACAAGTTCAAGGCTGTCGAGGGTGAGCTGACACTTGCTGCAGAGCATGAGTTTGGCGTATATGCCAAGACAGTTAAGAACAATCCCGATATCAGCGAGGAAGACAAGAAGTATATCTTTGATCAGCTGAAGGCAAATTTCCAGGGTGAATGCTCTGAGGTAGGCATGTACCTTTGCATGGCACGTGTTGCACACAGAGAAGGATATCCCGAGATCGGCCTATACTGGGAGAAGGCTGCTTTTGAAGAGGCAGAGCATGCAGCTAAGTTTGCAGAGCTTCTCGGCGAGGATCTTGAATCCAACATGAAAGCAACAACAAAGGATAATCTCAAATGGAGAGTTGACTGCGAGTTCGGTGCTACAGCCGGCAAGTTTGATCTTGCTAAATGTGCAAAGAAGAACAATCTTGATGCTATACACGACACAGTTCATGAGATGGCTCGTGACGCAGCAAGACACGGAAAAGCACTCAAGGGACTTCTTGAGAGATACTTCGGATAAAGATATGGGTAAAAAAATGGCTGATGCGGTCTGCATCAGCCATTCTTTATATCTGTTCTGTATTAAGCTACGTTGTGCATTCCTGAAAGGAACTGAAAGATCTTTACAGCATCATTCTTGTTTGCAAAGCAAAGCTCCATCTCCTTGATGATACCGTCAACGTAAGTCTCTGAAAGAATATTAAGATTGCTTCCTTTTTCGCTGCTGAGCTCAATGTGCTCGCCCTGATTGTTTACGAGTTCAACATTGCCTTCGCATTCGTTAAGTGTTTCAAAGAATTCCTTTGTGTTTTCGATGTTATAGATTTTCATAATATTTCCTCCTTCTTGTGTCTCCCCGGACACGTTTCTTTTTACTCTCTTTTTCTCTTTACACCTGTATTATCGTTGAAGTCCTGATCAGGAACAAGACAATTATTGGACAAAGATTACAAAAACAAAGTTTAAAAACTGTGCAATATTCACAAATGTTTATTATTTTTTAATATTTTTATCCCAAATACTTTCTTTTATAGACAAACATAAGTGATATACTTAAATCATGAACCTGAAGAAGAGACTGACAATTACATATGTGATACTGCTCTCAATTCCGGTGTTTATAGCAATAGTCGGTTTTGTGCTGGTGCTGGTATCGGGAAGTGATTTTGTACCGAGACCTCTTTTTATGGAGGTGTTCATAGCACTCATAGCGGCACTTTTAATAATGGCGCTGATCCTTACCACGTGGACAAACAAGGGAGTGTTTGCTCATATAAGGAAGCTCAATGAAGCGATGGACTGCATAACAAAGGGAAATTTCGACTATGTTCTTCCCACAGACGAGTGCAGCGGAGAGATAGGAGAACTGTTCAAGAGCTATGAGGATATGAGACTCAGGCTCAAGGAAAGCTCTGAAGACACGCTTCACAATGAACAGAAAAACAGAGAACTTATAAGCAACATCACTCACGATCTTAAAACGCCCATTACTGCCATCAAGGGATATGTTGAAGGCATTATGGACGGTGTCGCGGATACCGATGAAAAGAAGGAAAAATACGTCAAGACCATCTACAACAAGGCGATAGAGATGGACAGGCTGATAAATGAGCTTACGTATTATTCGGGCATAGATTCGAATCGCATACCTTATACCTTCCACAGGATAGACGTTTCTGACTTCTTTAATGACTGTGTTGAAGAGGTCGGGATGGATCTTGAGAACAAGAACATCGAATTAAACTATTCAAATCTGCTTGAGCCGGGAACCAGGATAATAGCCGATCCCGAGCAGTTTAAGAAGGTAATAAACAACATAATCGGAAACTCTGTCAAATATATGGACAAGGAGCACGGAGTAATAGATATAAGACTCCTTGATGCGGTCGATTCAATACGTGTTGAGATAGAAGATAACGGCAAGGGAATATCGGCCAAGGACATTGGAAACATATTTGAGAGATTCTACAGGACCGATGCATCAAGAAACTCTTCAAAGGGAGGCAGCGGCATCGGGCTTTCGATAGTCAAAAAGATCGTGGAGGACCACGGCGGATATATATGGGCCACCAGCAAAGAGGGAGAAGGCACATGTATGCATTTTGTATTAAGGAAGTATATAGAGCAGCCCAAACAGGACCATGAAGAGGTGGAAGTATGAATAAGAAAGTATTGATAGTTGAAGATGAAGTAGCTATAGCGGATCTTGAGAAGGATTATCTGGAACTCAGCGGATTTGATGTAGTAATAGAAAATGCGGGTGATACAGGTTTAAAGAGAGCGCTTTCTGACGAGTTTGACATTATTGTACTGGATCTGATGCTGCCCGGAATGGACGGATTTGAAGTCTGCAAGCAGATAAGAGAGAAAAAGGATGTTCCGATCATCATGGTATCAGCCAAAAAGGAGGATATCGACAAGATAAGAGGACTTGGCCTTGGAGCCGATGACTATATCACAAAGCCGTTCAGCCCCAGCGAGCTCGTTGCCAGGGTAAAAGCTCATCTTTCAAGATATGAGAGGCTTATCAATTCAAATCAAAAGACCAATGATATCATAGAGATCAGAGGGATCAAGATAGACAAGACAGCGCGAAGAGTATATGTAGACGGAGAGGAGAAGGCATTTACCACAAAGGAATTCGATCTTTTAACTTTCCTTGCAGAGAATCCGAACCATGTTTACACTAAGGAGGAGCTGTTCAGAGAGATCTGGGACATGGATTCATTCGGTGATATCGCAACCGTTACCGTTCATATAAAGAAGATAAGAGAAAAGATAGAGATAGATACGGCAAAGCCTCAGTATATAGAAACGATATGGGGTGTCGGGTACCGCTTTAAAGTATGATAAATGACAAAAGGCAATCGTTAGTTCGGTTGCCTTTTTTTTGCGCATTGTTGTATAATTTAATAAGGTGCGTAGACACCAAAAAAGCAGATTAATACACAGAGAGGTAGGGGTTATGTTCAATGAAACTTTTTGGGCGCTCGTTCCGGCACTGGTTGCCATAGCGCTGGCGCTTATCACCAAGGAAGTGTACAGTTCACTCTTCGTAGGAATCGTTGTCGGAGGTCTGCTGTATGCCGAGTTTAATGTGGTTGCTGCATTTGACCATCTGTACAATGACGGATTCGTTGCGGTTCTTGCGGATTCATATAACGTGGGAATACTGATCTTTTTAGTAGTACTTGGAGCGATGGTGGCACTGATGAACAAAGCGGGAGGAAGTGCCGCTTTCGGTGAATTTGCCAAGAAAAAGATAAAGACCAGGATCGGTGCTCAGCTTGCTACCATAGCACTCGGAGTACTCATTTTCATAGATGATTATTTCAACTGTCTTACGGTTGGAAGCGTTATGCGTCCGGTTACCGATGAGCATAAGATATCAAGAGCAAAACTTGCATATCTGATAGATGCAACGGCTGCTCCCGTCTGCATTATCGCACCCATTTCCAGCTGGGCTGCGGCTGTTGCCGGTTTTGTAGAGGGTGAAGACGGATTTACGGTATTTTTAAAGGCTATACCTTATAACTACTATGCTCTGCTCACGATAGTGATGATGTTAATGATCGCGATCATGAATATTGATTTCGGTCCGATGAAGAAACACGAGATAAATGCATTAAACGGAGACCTGTTCACTTCAGGAAAGGTTGCGGAGTCTACAGAGAAGCTTCCAAAGAACGAAAAGGGCAAAGTTATAGATCTTGTATTTCCCGTTGTCATCCTTATCATTTGCTGTGTTATAGGAATGATCTATTCCGGCGGATTCTTCGGTCCTGACGGGGTAGGATTCATCGAGGCATTCTCAAATTCCGATGCATCTATCGGACTTGCGATGGGATCCATAACGGCACTCATCATAACTGTTATCTTCTATCTGATAAGAAAAGTGCTCAAGTTCAAGCAGTGCATGGAATGCATACCTGACGGATTCAAACAGATGGTTCCTGCGATCCTTATCCTCACATTTGCATGGACACTTAAGGCAATGACAGATTCTCTCGGCGCCAAGGAATATGTTGCAGGCATAATCGCAGGAAGTGCTGAAGGATTTGTTAACTTCCTTCCGGCAATAGTATTCTTAGTTGGATGCTTCCTTGCATTTGCAACAGGAACCAGCTGGGGAACTTTCGGAATACTTATACCGATAGTTGTAGCAGTATTCTCAGGAACAAACCCGCAGCTTATGATCATATCGATATCTGCGTGCATGGCAGGAGCTGTATGCGGAGATCACTGCTCGCCTATTTCTGATACGACCATAATGGCCAGCGCCGGAGCGCAGAGCGATCATATAAATCATGTAAATACCCAGCTGCCGTATGCAATGGTATGCGCAGCGGTATCGTTTGTCACATATATAGTTGCAGGCTTTACTCAGAAAGCGTGGATAGCCCTTCCCGTAGGTATCATAATTATGGTAGGAGTGATGTATATAATCAGATATTCTACCAAAGATACGGGTGAAAAAGCGGCTGATTGATAATCAAAGCGAGGCATGAGTGTCGTGTCTCCAAGAAACAGGAGCATTCTTATGGAAAAGATCGAGAATTACACATTAAACGAAGCGATTGAATTTTTAAAGGATAGCGTAGATGCATTGCTTATTGTTGATGCAAACGCGGACAGATTCAAGGTGCTTTCAAAAAGGGGAATGTTTGTTGACTTTATCGGGGACAACGGAGTCTATCAGGAACTGATAGAAAAGCTCTGGTTTCACCTGGGTGATTCCATGGACAAGATCAGCGAGGATTATCAGGTATTTATTCCGACATTCGGAAAATACAGCGGCAAGTATTCAAGAAGGTTAAAGATCGTTGATAATGATGTACCGCATGCAGTTCAGATGACGATATATCCGATCGATGAGAACAATTATCTTCTTTTGCTCGATGAACTGGACAACAGTGAGTACATGAAGGATTTCCTTACAAATGAAAAGGTAACTACTATCCAGAACACCTATCTTTTTTCCATGTATGTCGATCTGTTCAGGGATTCCACGAGCAGCATCTCGATAACAGAGATATCGGACGAGACCGTTCATGCCGCGATCAAGTATTCCGAGTGGAGACACATGATCGTAAACATGATATGGCCTGATGATCAGGAACTGTTCATGGAAAGGACGGATCCGGAGTATCTTAAGAAGAATATAATGCCGGGACGTACGGCTTCATTTGACTGCCTTATGCAGAATCTTGAAGGAAAGTATATCTGGGTAAAGCTCATATTCTCACGAGCAGAAACAAACAACAGCGAAGAAGATTTCAGATACGTATTCATGGTACAGGATATTCATGAGAATTCCGTACAGTTAATGTCTACGCTCAAGAAATACGAGGAACTGGCATCAAAGGATGCGCTTACAGACGTATTCAATCACGGAAGAATAGAGACCGAACTTTATAATGCTATAGAGATAGTATCACGTACGGACAGAAAAGTATCGATAATCATGTTTGACATCGACTTCTTCAAGAACGTTAATGACAAGTACGGTCATGCTGTCGGTGATATGACGCTTAAGCATTTCGCATTCATGCTCAGTGATTACTTCAAATCTGCCAATGCTGTCATAGGAAGATGGGGCGGCGAGGAATTTGTAGCCGTATGCTATGATGCCGATATCAAAAAGGCTTTCGAATATGCCGAAGAGGTAAGGATCAAGGTTTCTGAAGAGGAATACAAGGTCGTAGGCAATGTGACATGCTGTGCAGGTGTTGCGGAGATAACAAAGAAAGATGACTTCAAGGAAGCCTTTGACCGCATGGACAAGGCTCTGTATCAGGCTAAATCAGATGGAAGAAACTGTGTAAGATAAGAGGAAAAAGATGGATCTGCAACAACTGATCAAAGACAGAGTATTCTACCATTTTTCATGCCTTTCAAAGATACCGCACGGATCAAGAAACACAAAACAGATAAGTGATCATTGCGTCAACTGGGCAAAACAGCACGGATTTGAATACCATCAGGATGAATATAACAATCTCATCATAATAAGGGAGGCATCAAAAGGAAGAGAGTCCGATGCTCCCATCATACTGCAGGGACATCTGGATATGGTCTGCGAGAAGGCAGAGGGTATAAAAAAGGACATGGCTATGGAAGGCCTTGATCTTTACGTTGACGGTGACTTTCTTAAGGCAAAAGGCACTACTCTCGGCGGAGATGACGGTATTGCGGTAGCGATGATCATGGCTCTTTTTGAGGATGAGAGTCTTTCGCATCCTAGACTTGAAGCAGTGCTTACCGTGGATGAGGAGATCGGAATGCTCGGAGCAGCAGCTATCGATGTTTCTTATCTTAAAGGACATACGATGTTAAATATCGATTCCGAAGCGGAAGGCATATTTACCGTCAGCTGCGCAGGAGGCGTAGTCGCAACAGCCAAGATACCTTTTTTGTCTCAGGAGGATCATTCAAATAAATACAGTCTCGAGCTGTATGGTCTTACCGGCGGTCATTCGGGAATAGAGATACATAAAGGAAGAGCCAGTTCAAACAAGATGATGGCTCAGATATTAAAGAAGCTGAGTGAAACGATACCGATCAGACTCGTATCCATAACCGGAGGGCTTAAGGATAATGCCATTCCTGTAGCAACGACGGCTGTCATTGCCTGTAAGGAAGATCTTGACAGTGTAGTCAAAGCCGTAAAACAGATAGCTCATCCCATGGCTGACAGATATAAAGAGACAGATTCAGACCTAAAGCTTGATGTGAATCTTGCAAAGAGCGATGCTTCTATTTTGCCTGCAGATTCCCAAAAGATCATAGATGTGCTCTTTTCACTGCCGGAAGGGGTACAGAAGATGAGTGATGACATTGAGGGACTTGTGCAGACATCCCTGAATATGGGAATACTTTCAACAGAAAAAGACTGCATAGAAATGTCATACTGCGTTCGCAGCAGTGTCGATGATGAAAAGAAGCAGCTTGTCGACAACCTTAGAAATGCCTGCGAGGCAGCAGGCGGAAAGCTTCTTTTATCCGGAGATTATCCCGGATGGAAGTATAGGAAGGATTCGCACTTAAGAGAAAAGATGACAAGGCTATACAAAGAGCAGGATAAGAAGGATCCTGTCATCGAAGCGGTTCATGCCGGAGTGGAATGCGGTCTTTTTGCAGGAAAGATATCTGATCTTGACTGTGTTTCCTATGGACCTGACCTAAAGGAGATACATACATATCGCGAGAGCATGAGCATAAGCTCCGTTAAAAGGGTCTATGAATTCACAAGAAGGATAATTGAAGATAAAGATTAGGAGAGGCAATGCACAGACTTTACGAAAACGGGGATATATCTGTCTTCTGGGATTCGGATAAATGCAGACATGCCAAGGAGTGTGTAAACGGATGCCCCGAGGCTTTCAACATAATGAGAAAACCCTGGATCGATATTTCTAAGGCGCCGACTGCAAAGGTATGGCAGGCAGTGTCAAGGTGCCCTTCGGGTGCGCTCACCTGCATATATAATCATGAAGTCAGAATAGAGTATGACAGGGAAAACTTAAGGAGCGTTGCATTTTACGCTGATAAGAAGATCGGCGAGTGTGATTATGAAGAAAATGAAAACATCTGGATCATATATCACACCGAGGTAGATGAGAGATATACCGGGAAAGGGATCGCAAAGAGACTGGTGTATAAACTCATACAGGAAGCGGAAAGATCAAACAAGGCTATTGATGCCACATGTTCATATGCGGCAAAGATCTTAGGGGAATAAAAAGGAGGAGCAGATAAATATGATGAATCCACAGGCGATGATGCAGTTTGTTTCTGCCATCACTACATTCAAGGAGAATCATCCCAAATTTGCAAGTTTTATAGAACTTGTCATAAAGGGAGGACTTCCGCTTGGGACAGTGATCGAGATCACGGTTACCAGACCGGGAGAGGATGCAATCACGGCAAACATGAAAGTACAGGAATCTGATATCGAGCTCATTAAGACTCTCAAGGATATGAAGCCATAGGTAAATGTCATGGGTTTTGAGACAGATAAATATGTATACGAGACTCATCTGCATACCAGCCAGGCAAGCGCCTGTGCCCAAAACACCGGGCGGGAAATGGCCATCGCCCATAAAGAGGCGGGATATACCGGTATCATAGTGACAGATCATTTCGTATACGGAAATACTGCAGTAGACAGATCCCTTCCCTGGCAGGACTGGGTACATGCTTACTGCGCAGGATACAGAGATGCCTTAGCAATAAGCAAGGAGATAGATCTTGATGTATTCTTTGGCTGGGAATCTGGATATAAGGGAACGGAGTTTTTAGTATACGGGCTTGATGAAGAATGGCTTATGAATCATCCCGAGATAAAGGATGCTTCGATAAAGGAACAGTACGAGATCGTTCATAAAGCGGGAGGCATAGTCTTTCAGGCTCATCCTTACAGGGAGGAATCCTATATCCCTAAGATCAGGCTTTTTCCCGATGATGTAGACGGCATTGAGGTCTTTAACGGATCCAATAAACTCATCGACGGGAAAGATGTTTTCAATGACCGGGCAAGAGAATATGCCTTAAAGTATGATTTTCCTACTACCAGCGGATCAGACATCCACTGCAGTGAACCTATAATGTGCGGTGTCGCGTTTGACAGAAGGCTTACCGATATAAAGGATTTCATAGACCTGGTCATGAGCAGAAAATGCGAGATGATTAAAAAGAGCAAATGGATATCGTAAAAGAGACGGACAGCTATATAGTGATAAACAAGCCGCCGGGTATTGCGACTCAGACCTCGCAGATCGGTCAGAAGGATGTTGTGAGCGAGGTAAAAAATTATCTTTCAAAACAAAACAAAGTAAAGAATCCATATATTGCTGTAATAAACAGGCTCGATCAGCCCGTAAGAGGTCTTTTGCTTTTTGCAAAGAGCAAGGATGCGGCAGCCAACCTAAGCAGACAGTTAAGCGAAAATGTCATAGAAAAATACTACAAAGCCACAGTCTACGGACATATGCCTCAAATGAGCGGAGAGCTTACGGATTATCTTATTAAGGATGCAAAGACAAACACAAGCAGGATTGCTGACAGTTTTGACAGACAGGCAAAAAAAGCCAGGCTCGAATACAGAGTTTTACATAGAGATACGGATTCAGACGAGCTTGATATACATCTCTTGACCGGAAGGCATCATCAGATAAGGGTACAGTTTGCAAATGCAGGATGTCCTCTTCTCGGTGACAGAAAATACG
>JAGCXJ010000065.1 GCA_017961385.1 Lachnospiraceae bacterium | reverse complement strand
TTTAGTGATACCTTCATGGGAAGAGGTTTCAAAAGAAGATAAGGATCGGATGATTCTAAGGATAGATCCCGGAACCGCATTCGGAACCGGACTGCATGATACGACTCAGCTGTGTGTCAAGCAGATGAAGAAGTATATCACAAAAGAGAGCGAGGTTTTGGATGTCGGAACGGGAAGCGGGATACTCGCTATCCTTGCTATCATGTACGGAGCAAAGCATGCATTCGGAACCGATCTTGATCCTTGTGCCGTAAATGCCGTTAATGACAACATGGCAAAGAATAATATCGATCCCGACAGATTTGAGATGATAATAGGAAACATCATTGATGATAGGTCTGTTCAGGACAAAGCCGGATATGAATGTTATGATATAGTGCTTGCAAATATCTTAGCCGGAGTCCTGGTGGATCTTACACCCGTTATCGTTTCTCAGATGAAAAAGGGAGCTGTATATATAACATCAGGGATAATCAATGACGGCGACAAGGAGCATCAGGTAAAGGATGCTATGGAAAAAGCCGGGCTTAAGGTCATAGATGTAAGCTATCAGGGTGAATGGGTCAGCGTAACCGGAAAGAAAGAATAGGATGTATCATTTTTTTGTCGAGCCTTCTCAGATAGATGTGATCAACAAGAAAGCTACTGTCACGGGGAGCGATTTTAATCATATAAAAAATGTGCTTCGAATGAAACCGGGAGAGGAACTGAGTCTTTCAAACGGAGCAGATAGCAGGGAATACAGATGCGCTGTCAGATCATACGGCGATGACTATGTGGACTGTGAACTCAGATTCATAAAAGAAGACAACGTCGAACTGCCCTCAAAGGTATATCTTTTTCAGGGACTCCCAAAGAGCGACAAGATGGAGACTGTTATCCAGAAGGCAGTCGAACTCGGTGTTTATGAGATAATCCCCGTAGCGATGTCAAGGAGCATAGTAAAACTTGATGAGAAGAAGGCTGCTTCAAGACTCGCAAGATGGCAGCAGATATCTGAGGCTGCGGCAAAGCAGAGCAAAAGAGGAATAATCCCGAAGGTCTGTGAGATAATGACATTCAAGCAGGCTGTTGAATATGCAAGTACTCTTTCTGTCAAGCTCATACCTTATGAGATGGCGGAGTCAATGTCTGTAACCAAAAAGATAATAAGCGATATAAAGCCTGGAGAATCGATAGGCTTTATAATAGGACCCGAAGGCGGGATAGATGAAAAAGAACTTGATCTTGCACTTGCTGCAGGATTTGAGCAGATAACTCTGGGAAAAAGGATATTAAGAACAGAAACCGCCGCTATGACGGTAATGAGTATACTGATGTATCATCTGGAAAGTGATTGATATGGAATGCTATTTTGATAATTCCGCGACGACAAGGGTATATCCCGAGGTTGTCACGGCAATGAACGATATAATGCTTATGCAGTATGCCAATCCATCAAGCATGCACAGAAAAGGCATGGAAGCTGAGATGGCACTTCGAAATGCAAGACAGACTATTGCAAAGACTCTTAAGGTAGATGATCGCAACATCCTCTTTACATCGGGAGGAACCGAGTCTGACAACATGGCACTGATCGGATGTGCAACGGCAGCTTCAAGAAGCGGGAAGCATATCATAACGACAAGGATCGAGCATCCGGCAATCCTTGAGACATGCGCCTATCTCAAAGAGCAGGGATATGAAATAACATATCTTAATGTTGATAAAAACGGACTGATAGATCTGAATGAGCTTGAAGACAGTATAAGGAGCGATACGACTGTCGTATCCATCATGCATACCAACAATGAGATAGGAGCCGTTGAACCTGTTAAAGAGGCTTCAAAGATAATAAAGAAGAAAAATCCTGGTACCCTGTTTCATGTGGATGCGGTCCAGGGCTATGGCAAATTTGTTATCAATCCCAAAAAGGAAGGCATCGATCTTATGTCGGTAAGCGGCCATAAGATCCACGGACCAAAGGGTATAGGCTTTTTATATATCGCAAACGGAGTAAAGATCAATCCGATCATACACGGAGGCGGACAGCAGAAGAATCTTCGCTCCGGAACTGAGAATGTACCGGGGATCGTCGGACTTGCCAAAGCCTCTCAGCTGATATATGAAAGACTTGAAAGCGACAGGGCAAACATGTATGCCATGAAGGAAAGGCTGATCAAAGGGCTGTTGGAGATAGAGGACATAAAGATAAACGGTCTTACAGGTATGGACAGTGCTCCGCATATCGTCAGTGCATCTGTTGGAGGAGTACGCAGCGAAGTACTGCTTCATGCACTAGAAGACAGGGATATCTACATATCTGCAGGAAGTGCATGTGCATCCAACAAGCCTGCCATATCCGAAACATTAAAGGCAATAGGAGTTGAAAACAGATTTCTGGAATCAACGGTCAGATTTTCACTGTGCGGTGATAACAGCATGGATCAGATCGAGTATGCTCTTGAAGCGATAAGGGGTATCCTTCCGATGCTCAGAAGATTTACAAGACATTGATAAGGAGAAGCAATGTATTCATCATTTCTTATTAAATATGCTGAAATAGGAATAAAGGGAAAGAACAGATATCTGTTTGAAAATGCCCTTGTGCAGCAGATCAAATATGCGTGCAAAAGATGCGAGGGAGAATTTGAAGTAAGAAAAGCCGAGGGCAGGATATACGTGGATGCTCTCACGGATTTTGATTATGATGAGACTGTTGATAATCTTAAAACGGTTTTTGGAATATCCGGCATTTGTCCTATGATCCAGCTTGAGGACAATGACTTTGACGTGATATGCAAAACTGTGATCGATTATTTTGATAATGAGTATCCTGACAAGAATAAGACATTCAAGGTATTTGCGAGAAGATCAAGAAAGTC
>JAGCXJ010000064.1 GCA_017961385.1 Lachnospiraceae bacterium | reverse complement strand
GCTACCTTCTTAGCTGCTGCCTTCTTGGGAGCTGCTGTCTTCTTTGCGGGTGCTGCTACCTTCTTAACTTCTTCCTTCTTCTCTGCAACTGCTGCCTTAACCTCAGCTGCCTTAGCTTCAACTTTCTTTTCTGCATCAAGTGATGCTGCTACCTTTGCGATTGGCATTTTCTTTTCTCCCTTCAATAAACAAATCGTCTATTAACCCGCAGGACATGATCCTGCTACAACTCATAGTTACCTACGTAAAAAAGTTTAACGCAATAAATGCAAGCGTGTCAACGCAAATACTTACAAAAGATAATCTCTTTTATATTCAGGAATATAAATGTTGCATAAAAAAATCAGTACATTTCTCTTACAAACCTTCTGAGAGCCTCAAGACTTCTTTCGACTTTCTCAGTAGATATGCAGTATGCAAGTCTGAAATGTCCGGGGCATCCGAAGCTGTCCGAAGGTACTCCGATGAAGTCATATCTTTTTGCTTTTTCGCAAAACGCTATTGCGTCATCCTCGAGTGCCTTGGGGAATATATAGAAAGTTCCTCCCGGCTTTACACATTCGAATCCAAGATCAGTAAGCTCGTTATAGAGTATGTTCATGTTCTTCTCATATACGCTCATATCAGCAGTAAGATCAAGATTTTCCGCAACGGCAAGCTGAATGAGTGAAGCAGGACAGTTATGTCCTATGCCTCTGGATATCTGTCCGCACATCACAGCCATCTTGTCTGCGCCTTCGCATTTCGGATTTATCGCAACGTAACCGATTCGCTCTCCGGGAAGAGACAGAGATTTGGAAAATGAATAGCATGATATCGTATGATCATAGTACTTTGAAACATACGGTGAATCCACTCCTTCAAAAATGATCTCTCTGTACGGCTCGTCGCTTATCAGATATATCACATGACCATACTGCTCGGATTTCTGTTTCAGTATGCCTGCGAGTTTCTCAATAGTGTTTGTAGAATAGCATATGCCCGACGGGTTGTTCGGTGTGTTCACCAGAACTGCCATGGTCTTTTCGTTTATCATCGATTCGAAGGCTTCGAAGTTTATCTGGAAGCTCTTGACATCGGCAGGAACAACTTTAAGTACGGCACCGCTTAAGTTTACATACGGATTGTACTCGGGAAAGAACGGTGCAAATGTAAGTATCTCATCACCCGGTATTGTAACTAGTCTTATCGCATGAGCAATAGCACCGGCAGCACCGCTTGTCATGAATATATGATCCATCGTGTAGTTCATCTTGAATCTTCTGTTCAAGGAAGCAGCTACCTTCACCCTTACCTCTGGTATTCCAAGACTCTGACTGTAGCCATGAAGTTCTATCGAGCTCTTTGTAGAGAGCAGTTCTATCATGGTCTTGTTGACCGCATCGGGAACTGGTACCGAAGGATTGCCTAGCGTATAGTCAAATACGTTCTCGTATCCTATCTCTTTTCCTCTGGCTACCGCATACTCCGAAAGATTTCTTATAACCGATTTTGCTGATAACATATCAACATATGTCTGTGCTAACATCTGTTCTTCTCCCACGTCTTAATATAATCCAAAACTATATCCGACAAGGCATCCACCGACATGCTCCCCGTATTTATGCACAGGTCATAGTTCGTCGCCTCATCGATACTTCTGCCCGTAAAGTGATAATAATATGCCTTTCTGAATTTATCCAGCTTAGCTATCCTTTTTATGGCTTCCTTCTCATCAAGACCGCAGACCTCCATGGTCCTTTTTATGCAGTCGCTTTCCGATGCGTAGCAGAAGACTCTGATCACATCCTTATTGTCTGAAAGCACGGCATCAGCACATCTTCCCATGATGATGCAGTCTTCTCCTTCAGACAGTTCTCTTATCATCTTGGCCTGAAGTCTGAACAGATTGCTCTCTGATGTATATCTCTTGTCTGAGGGCGGCAGAGGTCCCCAGTCATCTACCCAGCCGGTATCCGTTCCTATATATGTATGATTGAGCTTCTCATCGGATTCTCCAAATAGAGCTTCGTTTATGCCTGTCTGATCAGACAGCATCCTCATAAGCTCCCTGTCATAGAACTTGCACCCTAACTTTTGAGCCAGTGCCTTTCCCATGACGCGTCCGCCGCTTCCGTATGTTCTGGATATTGTTATAACCATGCTTACCTCCTTTATTCTCCGAGATATGCCTTCTTTACCGATTCATCATTCATAAGAGTCTTTGCATCGCCTGAAAGTGTGATGTTGCCCGTTTCGAGCACGTAAGCCCTGTCTGCAATGGAAAGAGCCTTCTTTGCGTTCTGCTCTACCAAAAGCACCGTTGTACCCGATGCTGATATTTCTTTTATTATATTAAATATCTCTTCAACAAAGATCGGAGAAAGACCCATGCTGGGTTCATCCATAAGTATAAGCTTGGGATGAGACATAAGAGCTCTGCCCATGGCGAGCATCAGCTGTTCTCCTCCGGATAAGGTTCCCGCAAGCTGATTCTTTCTCTCCTCGAGTCTGGGGAAGGATTTGTATACCTTCTCAAGAGTCTCGTTAAGCTCGTTCTTGTCTTTTCTTGAATAGGCTCCGAGCTTAAGGTTTTCAAGTACAGTCAGCTGAGCAAATACCCTTCTGCCTTCGGGAACGTGGCTCATTCCCATATATACTATCTTGTGAGCGGGGATCTTTGTGATATCCTTTCCTTCAAACATGACAGTTCCCGCGGTCTTGTTAAGAAGTCCGCTTACCGCATGTAGTATGGTCGTCTTTCCCGCGCCGTTTGCACCGATAAGAGATATTACCTCTCCTTCGTTTACCTCAAAGCTAACGCCCTTTATAGCCTTTATGACTCCGTAATTAACTTCAAGATCCTTTACTTCAAGCATTGCCATAACTTTTTATTCTCCCAGATATGCCTTTATAACTTCCGGATCGTTAAGAACATCCGCGGTCTTGCCCTGTGCGAGTACCTGGCCGAAGTTAAGCACCGTTAATCTTTCACATATACCTGATACAAGCTTCATATCATGCTCGATAAGAAGGATCGTCATATCAAACTTCTTTCTGATGAGCTGTATCGTATCCATGAGTTCCTTTGTTTCATTCGGGTTCATGCCCGCTGCCGGTTCATCCAAAAGCAGAAGCTTCGGGTTTGTGGCAAGAGCTCTCGCTATCTCGAGCTTTCTCTGCTTTCCGTAAGGAAGGTTTCCGGCAGATAGCTTAGCTTCCTTATCAAGATCAAATACGCTTAAAAGCTCCATGGCTTTTTCATCCATGGCCTTCTCTGTCCTGTAGTACTTAGGCAGTCTGAAAATGCCTGCTATCGTGGAATAGGCATAGTCATTGTGAAGCCCCGCCTTAACATTGTCGAGTACGCTAAGCTTTGTGAACAGGCGGATGTTCTGGAAAGTACGCGCAATGCCTTCCTGATTTATCTGTGTAGTCTTCATGCCAGTGATATTCTTATCATCAAGCTTTATTATCCCGTCGGTAGGCTTGTATACTCCTGTCAGCATGTTAAAGACAGTCGTCTTTCCCGCACCGTTTGGTCCGATGAGTCCGTAGAGCTCTCCCTTTTGAATATGAACCTCAAAGTTGTCTACCGCTCTTAACCCGCCAAAAGAGATACCAAGATTGTTTACATCTAGTAATGCCATTTACTGTACCTCCTTTGTCTTTGTTTTCTTTGACAGAAGTCTCTTTATGGAATACTTTTCCTTAAACTCGATAGCACCGGGACTTGCGTTAAACAGCATGAGTGCGATGAGTACGACCGAATATATGAGCATACGGTAGTCGCTGAAGCCTCTCAAAAGCTCAGGCAGTACCGTAAGGATCGTCGCAGCTATTATGGAGCCTCTGATATTTCCGATGCCGCCAAGGACAACGTATACGAGTATCATGATTGACATGTTGTATCCGAAGTTTTTGGGAAGCGCATTAAGCGTTGAAAGATTATGCGCATACAGACAGCCTGCTATTCCCGCAAGAGCTGCCGATATCGAAAATGCCATGAGCTTGTATTTGCTTATGTTTATTCCTATGGATTCCGCTGCTATCCTGTTGTCTCTGATCGCCATTACCGCACGGCCGCTTCTTGAATGCATGAAATTCAGTACGACAAAAAGCGTGATGAGCAAAAGTATGATACCTATCGTAAAGTTGGAATCATGGGGAGTTCCCGTGATACCCTGGGCTCCGTTTATTATTACCTTGCCGTCATCCTTTAGCCCTAGAGATATCGAATCCTTTATTGATATATGCATGCCGTCAGAATCTCTGCCCACATAGAGGATGTTTACGATGTTCTTTATGATCTCGCCGAATGCGAGCGTTACGATCGCCAGATAGTCGCCGCGCAGCCTCAGTACAGGGATGCCTATTATTATCCCGAAGAAAGCCGCAACAAATGCACTTATCAAAAGAGCGATCAGAAATCTTACAAACGAATTGGTGATCACATCCTTCATGCACATAGAAAAGAATGCGGATGAAAATGCTCCCACGCACATGAAGCCCGCATGTCCGAGGCTTAATTCTCCCAGTATTCCGACCGTAAGATTAAGACTTACGGCAAGTATGCTGTAAACGCATATCGGAACCAACAGTCCGCTAAAGAGACTCGTAAGATTTCCCGTTCCTTTAAGGATCGTCATTATGATATAGAAAAGGATGACCATTCCGTATGTGATAAGGTAATCCCTGTTAAGCTTTATCTTCTTCATTCGGATCACCTACACTTTCTCGCTTATCTTCTTGCCAAGAAGTCCGGTCGGCTTAACAAGAAGGACTATGATCAGTACTGAAAATACAATGGCATCTGCCATCTGGGATGAAATATATGATTTGCTAAGACTCTCGATCACTCCGAGCAGTATTCCGCCTATCAAAGCTCCTGGTATTGAACCTATGCCTCCGAATACGGCAGCAACGAAAGCCTTGATACCCGGCATGGAACCTGTATAGGGATTTAACGAAGGATATGCCGAACAGAGCAGTACTCCGGCGATCGCAGCAAGGCCCGATCCGATGGCAAACGTAAGCGATATGGTCGCGTTTACGTTTACACCCATCAGCTCAGCGGCACCCTTGTCCTCAGATACTGCAAGCATTGCCTGGCCTGCCTTTGTCTTCTTTATGAACAGAGTAAGGACAGTCATGATGATCATACATGCGAGTATGGTCACTATCGTCTCTCCCGTGATCGTTATCTGTCCGTCTGCTATAACAAGCGGCTTAACCTTTACAACTGATGTGAACAGCTTTATATCGCTTCCGAAAATGATCAGCGCAAGATTCTGCAGAAAGTAGCTGACGCCTATGGCGGTTATCAGCACCGCAAGGCTGGTCGCATTTCTCAGCGGCTTGTAAGCGATCCTTTCTATTGTCATACCAAGCAGTGTGCATATAACGATCGATACCAGTACGGAAAGCACGGGAGACAATCCCATCCTTGTCGACATGGTGAACACCACGAATCCTCCGACCATTATTACATCGCCGTGTGCAAAATTCAGCATCTTGGCTATGCCGTATACCATGGTATAGCCGAGCGCTATGATAGCGTATACACTGCCAAGACTTATACCGTTAATTAGATAATTCAAAAAGCTCATGACTTCCTCCCAATCATCTTTCTATTATATGCATTCAGCCTGTTTTATGCAAGTTTAGGAACTTAGAGCAAATAAAAAGAGGCATGACTTAAGTCATGCCTCAAAAAAGACTTTTATCAATCCATAGCTACGTATACGCCGTCCTTGATAACAACAGCCTTGGGATCCTTGTTTACTTCACCGTCAGCTGTCCAAGACATTCCGGCACCTGTAAGACCGTCAACACTTATCTGAGTCATAGCACCCTTAACTGCATCACAGATAGCTGAAGCGTCCATATCAGGTGTGCATCCTGCCTTCTCGATAGCAGCCTTCATGATGTAGATAGCATCATAAGCATCTGCTGCGAACTGGTTGGGGATGTCTCCGCCGAACTGCTCTTTGTACTTTGTAACAAAGTTTACTGTAGCATCGTCCTTTGCATCTGCTGCGAAAGGTGTAAGCAGCATAACTCCCTCAGCGAGACTGTTGTCGAAGTTCTCAACACCAAGTATTCCGTCAAGACCGTCACATCCGAAGAATGTGGGCTTGTAACCCATTGTATCAGCCTGAGACAGGATAAGTGTTGCCTCCTGATAGTAGATGGGAAGGAATACGAGATCTGCGCCTGCATCCTTTGCCTTCTGAAGCTGTGTTGTGAAATCAGTCTTGTTGTCAGCTGTGAATGCTTCTGCTGCAACGATCTCGAAAGGCTGATTTGCTGCTTCCTTTGCAAATGTCTCGTAGATACCTGAAGAATATACATCAGAGCTGTCATAGATAACTGCAAGCTTTGAAGAAAGGTTGTTCATACCTATGTACTTAGCTGAAGCTGTACCCTGAAGAGGATCTGAGAAGCATACACGGAATGCATTGTCATACTGTGTACAAGGTACTGATGTTCCTGAAGGTGTAAGCTGGAAGATGTTGTCTTCCTTTGTCTTCTCTGAAACAGCTACACAGGGAGCTGATGTAACAGTACCCATAAGAAGCTGCATGTTCCAGTCCTTAAGTGTGTTGTAAGCATTTACTGCCTTCTCTGCATCATGCTCATCATCTTCAAACTTATACTCGATCTGAGCACCGTTGATACCGCCTGCTGCATTGATCTCATCGATAGCGATCTGAGCACCGTTCTTTACTGCATTACCATAAACTGCAGCACCGCCTGTGATAGGTCCGATACCGCCGATCTTGAATGTAGCGCCTGTGCTTGCGCTGCTGTTGTCAGCTGCAGTAGATTCTGTAGCTGTGTCATCTGTTGTTCCTGTTGCAGAAGTATCTGCTGCGCCGCCACATCCGCAAAGAAGTGTTGCACCAAGAACTACAGCAAGTAACATGCTTGTAATCTTTTTCATAACTTCCTCCTTAAATCCGGATCCTTACGGATCCTCTGTATACAATGATACACATGTAACAGTATATAAAATACATCATTATATTAAATAAGTCAAATTCAATCGTTATTAAACGAATACACTGCTATATAAGGAAGCGTGAGCATCAGCGCGTATGCATACCTAAGATCCGCAACAAGAGGTGTAGCCAGAAGAAGCGTCATTGTAAGCATAAAGACAGGAAGATACGGATAGAGCTTATCCGCTCTTTTGCTGCATATGCAGATCGCAGCGAATGTAAGCATAAGCCACAGGAATCCTCCCATGCAGTAGAACTGGCCGTATATGGGTATCATGCTATAGAGCTTTGTCAGAAGTTCGTTTATCTTTATCAGAACAGGTCCGCTGATGATCGGACGTTCATACAGATCCATTCCATTTTCCGTTATACCGAAATTCACTGTCTGCTGAGGGTTCATCGGAGCCCAGTAGCCCATGGTCAGATCGATATATGCCTTTATATAGGTAACTGGATGCTCAATGCCTATCTGTGCCCACAATCCGAAAAACTCACTCTTGTGAGAATCAAAAAACTGCTTGTCTCCGTCAACCACCCATGCCGTCATGGTATCAGCCCCCTGGGTTGAATATCCTGCTCTTATGTACTCAAATGAATTTACGCTTTCAAGCCACTTTATCTGTTCATCACTCATCTGTTCATTGTCTACGATGACTCTGCCTATCTGCTGAAGAGGTATGCACAGATTGAACACGTAATCATCCTTCTGTACATGGCAGGCTCTCATCAAAGGGCCTCGACAGAGTGATGCCGCAACGATAACCAAAAGAGACATTATGATATATCTCTTTAGCTCCTTTCTCATCAAAAAGAGCCATATCACAACAGTTGCGATAAAGGCATAGTATCCGTTATGTCTTAAAACACACATGAAAAATCCGCATATGACAAACATCACGGCGTCCCTGAGTGAATCCTTTTTATCATCTTTGTCATGTCCTTTTCTTGCTCCTATGCATATGCGCATAACAGTAACTGTGAATACAAGAACAGACATCGAAAAGAGCACATCCTTCCAGATTGTGACCGCATACATAAGGTTATAGGGAAGCAATATAAATGTTAAGAGCAGACAGATCCTTGTGCTTTTCTTTACACCTGATTCATACATGCATTCGATCACATAGCCTATGCTCAAACTGACCATCAGGATCTGAAAAAGCGTATAGCTGAATATCCCGCTGTACATATCCTTTGTAAAAAAGTATCCGATATTGTAGAAAAGTCTGATAAGTGCAGTATGGATCCACGGATGATGATTCACATATTCTTCAGTTCCGATAGCCTGTCTTAGCTGACTGAGACTGTCGGGAGTCATCACTCCTGGATAGTTAAGAGCAAGAAACGGTATGCAGCAGACAAATACTATCGCTGCATACGTAAAGAGTATCTTTAAAGAAAAGGCATTACTTGTCAGGTTTTTTTTTTCGTTAAAAGCCCTGACCGCTTTAGTTATCAATATCTCAAGAAGAGCCTGAAACATGACAAACAGTCCTATCACGCTGCATGTCACAAAGACTGCGATAAACAGCCTGTTTTCAAGCCCTCCGCTCAGATCATCAAACAATGCATATAAAATGGCAAACAGCGCACTTAAGGAATATGATGCTATCCTTATCTTCTTATGATCCCTGTCTTTTGATACCAGTTCATCACGATATAAAAGAACGATATAGCTTGAAGCAAATACGCACAACAAAAGAATATTGGTAGACTCAAGTCCGCCAATATTCATCCATGCGTATGCCACAAAAAAGCTGAGTATCAGATTCCTTACCTGTTTCATTTAAGTTCCTGTTCCAAATATGTCTTTATGGCATCATGCCAGTCGCAGAAAGTATATCCGCCGACTGCCTTTAGCATGCGGTTCTCAAGTATCGAATGAGCCGGTCTGTTGGCAGGAGCTGCGTATTCTTCAGTGGATATGCCTATCACCTTTGTATCCCTGCCAGCAAGCCTGAATATCTCGCTTGCAAACTCGGCCCAGTTGCAGCTTCCCTCGCAGGTGGCATGATATATGCCGTAGTTTCTGGTAAACATTATGCTGTCTATTGCCTTTACAAGTTCAGCAGTGCTCGTAGGAGTACCGAACTGATCGTTAACGACTCTTACTTCGTCATGATCCTCAGAAAGGCGAAGCATCGTCCTTACAAAGTTCTTTCCGTCGCCGTAAAGCCAGGCTGTCCTGAAGATGAAGAATCTGTCCGCAAACATAGTCACCATCTTTTCCGCTTCAGCCTTTGTCTTGCCGTATACGCTCTGCGGGCATATCGGATCGGACTCATAGTAGGGTGTCTGCTTTGTTCCGTCAAAGACATAATCCGTGGATATATGTATCATTCTGGCACCGACTGCTCTTGCAGCGATAGCCAGGTTTCTCGGCCCTATCACATTTACCTTGAAAGCGATATCCTCGTTTGTCTCACATGCATCAACCGCTGTATAGGCTGCACAGTTTATGATCGCATACGGTTTTTCGCTCTCGACAAGATCGGTCACATCCTTGATATTGGTTATATCAAGCTCGTCCACATCGGTATTTATAAGCTCGATCCCGTTCCTGTCTCTGTAAAAGCTGTTTATCTCTCTTCCGAGCTGGCCGTTGCAGCCCGTAACAAGTATCTTCTTCATAGATTATTTTTCCCCCAGTCCCAGTCTGTTCATGGCTGAGAATATCGCTCTTACGGAAGCTCTCGTGATATTTGAGCTTACGCCTACGCCGTAGGTAACTGCTCCGGTATTTGCATCGAGCAGATGGATATAGGCTGCTGCCTGTGAATTAGAACCTGACTGAAGAGCATGCTCGGAGTAGTCAAGTATCTTGATATCGATATCAAGGCTGTCCTGAAGGGCTCTCTTGACAGCATCGATAGGTCCGTTTCCTATACCCTCTGCGATCTTTTCATCATTATGATCTGTATAAGTGAGCAGTATCTTTGTATCAAAGTTGCTCTCTGTCTCGTCTGAAAGGTCATCAACCTTGAGCTTTCTGAAATGAAGAGGCTCTTTTCTGTCGAGGTATTCGCGCTTGAACTCTTCCATGATCTCGTCAGGCGATACCTCTCCCTTCTTCTCCGAAAGGACCTGGATGACATTGGCAAACTCCTTGTGCATAGCCTTTGGAAGCTTGAAGCCGAAGTAGTTGTCCATGATAAATGCCACTCCGCCCTTTCCTGACTGGCTGTTGATCCTGACGATAGGCTCGTACATCCTTCCTATGTCCGAAGGATCGATAGGAAGATAAGGCACCTGCCATATCTGGCTGTTTCTTTCCTTCATTGCCTGAACGCCCTTGTTTATCGCATCCTGGTGAGAGCCCGAAAATGCAGTAAATACCAGCTTGCCTGCATAGGGATGTCTGGGATGTATCGGCATCTTGCAGCATCTTTCATATATCTCTATTATCTCGTTTATATCTTCAATGTTGAGTTTGGGATCTATTCCCTGCGAGAACATGTTGTAGGCGATATTCAGTATATCAACATTACCTGTTCTCTCGCCGTTTCCAAAAAGTGTACCCTCTACTCTGTCTGCACCGGCTAACATCGCAAGCTCCGCACTGGCAACACCGCAGCCTCTGTCATTGTGAGGATGGATGCTTAAGATCACGCAGTCACGCTTGTTAAGACGCTTGTTCATCCACTCGATACGGTCCGCGTAAACATTTGGAGTCGTCATCTCGACCGTTGAGGGAAGATTGATGATTATGGGATTTTCGGGTGTAGGTCCCCATTCATCTATGACAGCATTGCAGATCTCAAGTGCGAAGTCATCCTCTGTTCCCGTATAGCTTTCGGGAGAATACTCAAGAAAGATATTTCCGTCAAAGTTCTTTGCTCTCTCTTTTACCATGCGTGTTCCTTCAAGAGCGATATCTATTATCTCCTTCTTGTCCTTATGGAATACAACATCTCTCTGAAGTGTTGATGTTGAGTTGTAGATATGGACTATCGTATTCTTTATACCCTGGATCGATTCAAATGTCTTGTCGATGAGTTCCTCTCTGCACTGAGTAAGGACCTGCACCTTGCAGTCATCGGGGATCATCCTTCTGTCCACGAGCTGGCGAAGGAAATCATATTCTATCTGGCTCGCTGACGGAAAGCCTATCTCTATCTCCCTGAATCCGAGCTTTAGCAGATATTCAAAGAACTCGATCTTCTCATCAACCTGCATCGGGTCGATAAGAGCCTGATTGCCGTCTCGCAGATCCACGCTGCACCATACGGGTGCTTTTTCAATCTGCTTGTTTGGCCACTCTCTTTCCGGATAATCAATAACCGGAACTCTCTGATAACGCTTGTAATTCAACATGTCAACGCTCCTCCTGATAATTAATCTAAAAAAAGACGCCGTAATCATACGGCGCCGCAACTTTTTCTATTCTCCGAGTCCACTTTCGATAGCTGCAACCAGGGATTTTAAAGCATCAGCCTCATCTTCTCCGTCGCACTTGATCTCTATCTCGTCTCCACACTTTACACATGCTCCCAAGACACTCAGAACACTCTTTGCATTCGCTGTACTATCACGAAATGTGAATGTGATCAATGATTTGTACTGCATTGCTTCCTTGCATAGTATACCTGCAGGTCTTAGGTGTAACCCCGTGGGATTCTTTATGACTACCTTTTGGGAAACCATACCTTTGATACCTCCAAACTTTGTTGCTACTCCCTCATAACATAATATCATTAATTCATCGTCTTTTCAATAAGCTTTGCAAGCTTTGAGGCTTCCTTATCTATAACCTCTTTATCCTTGCCCTCGATCATGACTCTGACTTTTGGTTCGGTGCCCGAAGGACGTATGAGCACTCTGTCCTCTCCTGCAAATCTCTTCTCAAGCTCGTCTATCGCTTCTTTGATCTCAGGGTATTCAAGATAGCGATCCTTCTTATCATTGCTTACCTTTGCATTGACCAATGCCTGAGGCAGTACAGTCATTATCTTTGAAAGCTCGCTCAGCTTCTTTTTGCTGTCAACGATGACCTGCAACAGATGCAGGGCACTTAAAAGACCGTCTCCTGTAGTATTCTCGTCAAGCAGTATGACATGGCCTGAATTCTCGCCTCCAAGTGTTGCCCCGATCTCTTTCATTCGCTCAAGGACATATCTGTCGCCGACCTTTGTAGTCTCGATATTTATCCCGTTCTTCTTTGCCATTAGAACAAAGCCGAGATTGGTCATTACCGTTACTACTATGGTGTTATTCTTAAGCTTTCCCTTATCCTTAAGATAGTTTCCGACGATAGCCATTATCTGATCGCCGTCAACCACATTTCCTTTTTCATCCACGGCAAGGAGTCTGTCCGCATCTCCGTCAAAGGCAAGACCGACATCAGCCTTTTCCTTCTTTACCCTGCTTACCAATTCCTCCATATGTGTGGAACCGCATTTGTCATTTATGTTGGTGCCGTCAGGATCATTATGTATGGCAATGACATCCGCACCCAGCTTCTTTAATGCCGTAACGGAAGTATAGTATGATGCTCCCTCGGCACAGTCGGCAACTATCTTTAATCCCTTAAGATCTACGTTGACCGCTTTTATCGAATGCTTTACATATTCATCGCTTGCTCCCTCAAGATATCTGACGCATCCTATGTCTGTTCCTGTAGGGAACCTGATGCCCTTAAAGTCATTCCTTATGAGAGCTTCCATCTTATCTTCGAGTTCATCCGGGAGCTTGAATCCGTTCTTGTCAAAAAACTTTATTCCGTTAAACTCAACCGAATTATGCGATGCCGAGATAACGACACCCGCATCAGCCTTATGCTTTTTAGTCAGATATGCGATCGCCGGTGTGGGGATTATACCCGCATACAAAACATCGGCTCCCATGCTGCATATCCCGGCCATGAGTGCATTGCCAAGCATATCCCCCGAGATCCTTGTATCGCTTCCGACTATGATCACGGGCTTTTTCTTTCCTGTGAGCACGCATACTCCCGCCTGCCCCAGCTTCATTGCAAGCATCGGTGTAAGTTCTTCATTGGCAACGCCTCTCACACCGTCTGTACCGAATAATCTGGCCACCTTACTCATCCTCCTGCTCTTCTTCCTCTTCCTCTCTTATCTGCGAAATATGCAGTGAAAGAGTCGTCCTTGTCTCGGTATTTGAATCCGGGATTATGACTCCGTCAGGGAGGAACTTCTTTATATCTATCTCTTCTTCGATATTTCTTGTCGCGCCTGTTATATCAATTGCATCATTTATATCGATCTTTTGAATGTTCTTCAAAAGACTCTGTTTTCCTGCAATGTTTATATAGCTTATCGTGCTTGTCAGATTTCCGTCCACTTCATATCCGTCTGCAGGTGTTCCCGTGTAGCTGTATTCGATGGGAACTCCCTTGATCAGCCAGATGGATGCCGTCGTCTGCACATCGCTGATGTTCTTGCTTATCCTCTTGTCGATTATCTCCTTGCCTTCTGAATCATAAAGATGAATCGGCAGCGAGATGTTTACATCGGAGTTGGCATTGGTTATATCTATCTCGACAGATACCGTATTAACGGTATTTACAACAGATTCCGGACCTGAGATAGATACGGCATTCTGCGCGGTGCTTGTTGAATTCAGAAGATAATTCTCCGCAGGAGTACCCTGTACTTCCACGCTGATAGGCAGCTGTCTGCGCTTGATGTTTTCAACGCTCACACGAAGATAATCCTTGTCTGCCTTAAGATCATCTGTATCAACGCTGTTTTTCGTACAGCTTAATTCTATCGGTATATAGTTTCCCTCAGTCAGCTTGTCAACGTCCGCAATGGCTGAGATGTTCTTGTCCGAAAGCTCTGAGAGCACGGATCTTGCGGCTCTTACGGTGACCCTTATGGTATCGCTTCCTTCGAGCACCTCGACATATTTATTGTTATCCGTAAGCTTGCTCAGATTTACCATCTGAACATTTACCGTATATGTCTGCTGACCAACGGGATCGTTGATATTGATGGCTATGAGCCAAAGCAGACTGGCTATAAGGACCGCAAGAATCTTGAGTCCGAGATTGTTAGTCAGCTTTTTTGCCATTCTTCAGGTCCTTTACCTTTCTATGTTTTTTCTTCTTCTCGTCCACAGGCTTATCCTGGATCGATGTGAGACGCTCCTCGACTTCCTCAGCCGTAAGCCCTCTTTCAAGATTTCCCTTGTACGCGATGCTTATCTTGCCGGTCTCTTCGGATACGATGATGACCATTGCATCGGTCTCTTCGGACATGCCTACTCCGGCACGGTGTCTCGTGCCAAGTTCCTTGCTGAGCATCATGTTGTCTGAAAGAGGAAGGTAGCATGTTGCCGAAGAAATTCGGTCTCCGTCTATTATTACAGCTCCGTCGTGAAGCGGAGTGTTGTGTTCAAATATGTTTATCAACAGCTGGCTGGTGACTATGGCATCAACACTTATGCCCGTTCTTTCAAATTCAGCCAGATTGTCGTTCTGCTTTACAACGATGAGCGCACCGGTCCTTACCTTGCCCATTTCGATGGAAGCCTTTGCTATCTCCTTGATAGTCTTGTCAGAGAACAGACCTCCTTCTTCGCTGTCCCTGAATATATCTCCGAAGAACTTCTTCTTGCCAAGCTCCTCCAGGGCTTTTCTCAGCTCAGGCTGCAAAACTACGATGATACCGGTCACGGCAATGGATACGATGCTCTTAACGATCCAAAGAATGGTCTGCATCTCGAAGATATAGGCAATAAAAATGAATACCAAAATAACGACCACTCCTTTTAGGAGTGCCCATGCTCTGGTATTCCTTATCCAAACCATTATCTGGTATACGAGAAAGGCAATTATGAGTATCTCGATGATGTCCGTCACATGCGCCGTGGGCACATGGAGATTATTGACATAATCGCCAAACCAATGCTGAAACTGTTCCATATAAACCAACCTATATCAAAGCTAAAAAGCTATGTTGTCCGTCTAACTCCGTTTGCCGTTCTTACAGTCTTTGAAGAAGATGATGACGTTGACGAAGTTGATGCAGCACGTCTTCTCTTCTCACTTCCAAACTTAGGAACCGCCTTTACGTAGTAATAATATTCTTCATCCTCAAACTGAAGGTTCTCTGTCTGTCTGTAGTCAAGCCCGTGTGCAAAGAATTCGACCACGAACCCAAGAAGGGCGGCAAAGATCGTACCGAACATGATCCCGGCCATCGAATAGTCAAGATGCATTCCCAAAAGACATACGGTAAGAAGCACGATATTTATGATCGCTCCCGCGATGATCGCAACCTTCCAGCTGTGATCAAATGACATGCGTCTTATTACATATACGAGTATCAGCACTACTGAAAAGCAGATCACCATGCATATCATGGATTTGTTTCCTATCATGCTGTCTATTATCGCTCTGAGCCTTGTAACCATGTTCTCGCTTGCTACCTCGGCGAGCATATCCTTATTTGCATCAACATAATTGATAAGATATGAAAGGATGACTCCGAAAGCTACCGATACTATGGAAAAAGGCGTACCCAGAAGCCCCATTGCTATGGGCATGAGATACGGTATCTTAAACACGAACAGGATCGGCATCAGCAGGACAACAAGTGCTTCCTTGGGTGCGAATCTTAAATACAGTATGTACATCAAAAGAAGCAGAACCGCTCCCACTATCGCAGTCTCAAGACTGAGTGCGTAAAAATGCAGCATCACGAACAGTCCCGCAAGCAGCGATGTGAACACCATCGGCATGAACGAACAGAAAAGCGCTGCCATGAGCACTACCGCTCCGTCGGATATCTTTGCCATATAGCCCATCTTCACATTTATCACAGTTAGTATGATCAATGCGAGCAAAAACTTTAGCATCGGGTTGATGTAAACCGCATATTTTGAATATATTCTGCTGAAACTCTTTTTTAATGTGATCAAACTCGACATTATATTATCTCTCTTGCTCCTCGCCGTAGTATTTCCTGCTCAACTTGTCCATAACGGATATGTATGAGTTGAGACTCTTTTTTGCCTTGGAAAACTTATATACAGACCATATATAGGTCGGGATAAGATACAGTGCCATAAGAATGACATAGGTCTTTCCAAGATGAGTTATATATCCCACGAGGTCTATATCGTATATGCCCTCGAGAAATGCCTCGAAATTGATGAATGCCAGCAATCCCACAACTATGGCAAATGCCAGTGTTCCGTATACAAATGATTTCAACAGCTGCATGAATATATAGTCTGTTCTGAAATACTGTCCTATCGGAAGATATTTCTTTCCGGTCCCTTCCTCATACGCAGCCAGTCTGGTCATTACTCTGACCTTTGTTTCATCTACCATTTCATTTCCTCAAAAGTCTTATGCTACTGTTCCAAGAATCTCATCTTTGCACTTGACTTGCCTGAAGGATTATAGCTATCTTCCTTCTTCTTGTTCGGATCTATGCCGAACGCTCTGTTAAGGCCGTTTGTCAGCTTTGTTCTGCATGCATCGCAGTATCTTCCTGATCTGATCATCGCTCCGCAGCTCTCGCAGTTGAGTCCTACCATTGAATCCTCGGAAAACTGCAGTCTGTCCTCTCTTATCCACTGTCTGATCTGCTGAGGATCAACATCGCAAGCCTCCGCAACGTCATTTATATCGCAGTTTCTGTTTTCATCTATATACTTCTTTACTACCTGGAATTCCTGCTCTATCTCTTCTCGACAGCTTGGACATATAGCCGGTCCTGTTATGTAGTTAAACAGTCTTTTACATCTTTTGCAAGTTCTTACATCCATATGTCACACCTCCGCCAATCAGTTTCATTAATGTATATATCGCTTACTATACATACCTTTCTAAATTTTACATCATTTCGGGCAAGTTTAAAAGCTTTTTTGCGTTTTTTGCCCAGATGCATCCCTGTCAAAAGCTCATTTGCTGCTGTGGACTCATTATCTCTTTTATGCGCATGTAAAGTCCCGTATATCTTTTTTTCTCGCTCTCGTTTCTTATCATGGCATTAACGGTGTCACAGCTGCCCAGGATCATTACGCATCTTTTTGCTCTGGTTACACCCGTATAGAGCAGATTTCTTGTCAAAAGCGGTCTCGGTCCGCCAAGAAGCGGCATGATCACAGCCGGATATTCGCTTCCCTGGGCCTTGTGAATGGTTATGGCATAGGCCAGTTCCAGTTCATCAAGTCCGTCGTAGGTGTATCTGACTCTTCTTATCTCATCGTATTCGACTGTTATGGCGCTGTCATCTATCTCAACGATCGTTCCCACATCTCCGTTAAAGACTCCGCTTCCGCTGTCTATGACGATCCTGTTCTTGCCAAGTATCTCCCATTCCAGAGAATAGTTGTTCTTTGTCTGCATGACCTTATCGCCTTCTCTGAAGATGCTGTCGCCGTATTCCTTTTCCTTTTTTTGCTTATTAGGAGGATTTATATATTTTTGCAGTATCCTGTTTAAGGCTTCGACCCCGAGCGGTCCTATATGAGTCGGTGTAAGGACCTGGATCTGAAAAGGAGTGGCATCAACATATCCCGGCAGCTTTTGAGTTATGAGTTCTATCATATGCTTGTATATGACATTGGCATCGCTTCGCTCAAGGAACAGGACAACCTTGCGGTTTGTGCCGAGCTGGATGCTCTCTCCTCTGTTTATCTTATGCGCATTGACTACTATATCAGACATTGTAGCCTGTCTGAAGATATGATCGAGAGTGACCGTCGGATAGCATTTTGACGATATCAGATCATACAGCACCTGTCCCGGTCCTACACTCGGAAGCTGGTTCACATCTCCCACGAGTATCAGTCTTGCTCCCATGGGGATAGCCTTTAGCAGAGCGTTGAACAGCACTATATCTATCATAGACATCTCGTCTATGATAAATACATCGGCTTCAAGCGGGTTGTCGGCATTTCTTTCAAAATATACGCTCCTTCCCGATTCAGAAATCGCGCCGTTTAACTCTAACATCCTGTGGACAGTCCTTGCTTCGTATCCGGTCGCTTCTGTCATTCGCTTTGCCGCCCTTCCTGTCGGAGCAGCGAGCATTACTTCAAGGCCCTGCTTTTCAATGCAGTGGATGATCGCATTGATAGTAGTCGTCTTTCCTGTTCCGGGTCCTCCCGTTATTATCATTATCCCGGACTGCATGGCAAGTCTTACTGCTTTTTTCTGCATTTCATCAAGTGTCAGTCCAAGCTCCTTTTCTATGCGCTCTATCATTTTGTCAGACATGATGTTCTCATTGTCTTCATGACTGTCTGACAGTTCCTTTAGCATGGAAGCGACAGAAAGCTCCTGGTGATACATATAGGACGTATAGCAGTTTGTCATTCCGTATTCATTCTTAATGATGATCTTTTTCTCAACGGAAAGGTTCGGATACTGCGCATCTATGGCTTCAGTCTCTACTCCCAAGAGTTCCTTTGCCCTTGCAGTAAGATCCTCCATCGGAAGATATGTATGCCCTTCGCTCATTGCCTGTGTCAGGACATAAACGATACCGCTCTGTATCCTGTATTCGGAATCAACTTTTATGCCTGCCTTTTTTGCGATCTCGTCAGCCTTCTTGAATCCGATCCCGTCCACCTCATCGATTATCCTGTACGGATTATCCCTTATGATGCCGTATATCATGTCGCCGAAAGCTTCATATATCTTTACAGACATGGTCTGACTTATTCCGTACTGTGACAAAAAAATAAGAGCATCCTGCTGTTCTTTCTTTCCAACCACCTGCTCACAGATCGATTGCGCTATCCTCTCGCTTATGCCTTTTATCTTTATGAGTCTTTGAGGTTCCTGTTCTATTACCTTAAAGGTGTCCTCGCCGAATTCATTCACTATCCTTTTTGCCATCTTGGGCCCGACGCCCTTTATGATCCCCGAGGAAAGATATCTTTCTATTCCCATTACCCCGGTCGGGAGTATGGCTTTTATCGACTCGATCTTTAACTGCTGTCCGTATACAGGGTGGATGACATACTCACCGCTTACCTCTACCATCTCGCCTTCATCATAGCCTGACAGGGTTCCCACGCATATCACATCGTCATATTCAGTTGTAAGTTCCATTACGCCATATCCGTTTGTTTCGTTTCTGTACAGGAAATGGTCTATCACTCCGGTCAGCTTTTCCACTGATACTCCCTGATCGTTTATCCATTAATAAATGCTGCCCTTAAAGGACAGCATTTTATTCACATATCATAGTTGCGTTTCATCTGTTCATACAGCATCTGAGCAAGTCCCAGGCTGTTCTGCTGTGTAGAATCGGATGCAAGCTTCTGAATGGTGTTGTCTTTGAAATAATCAACAAGATTTGAAGTGCTCTGACTCTGATATTCGCTCTTTGGTATCGTCTTGTTCATCTCCTTGAACACCTGCTCAAGGAAGTAGCTCTCAAACTCCTTGCATACCTTCATGAGCTCGTCATCGCTCTTGCCCGAGTAATCCGCACTCGCAACCGATTTTAACTTCTCGGCTGCAGCATTGCTCACCGTGGTGCTCATATATTCACTGTATCCGCTTGTCAGTCCGTTAAGATCGATCTGTGACATCTAATTACCTCTTAAGATTGTTAGCAAGTTCCATCATGGAATCTGTAGTTGTTATAGCTTTTGCGTTCATCTCATATGCACGCTGTGCAACTATCATGTTTACCATCTCATCCACTACCTGAACGCCCGAGCCTTCAAGATAACCCTGACGGATAACGCTCTTTTGAAGATTTGCGTTGGTAGCTTCGTTCATTGCCGCGCCGCTGGCTGCCGTAGGTATATAAAGCGTATCACTTGTCTTTTCCAGTCCCGAAGGATTGTTGAACTGATACATGCCGATCGTTATCCCTATCGGCTGGGGATTGTTCTGTGCATCGGGGTAGCACAGCTGTCCGTTCGCATTGACGCTGATCTTGTTTGCCGCATACTGAGAAGTATTTAGGGATATCGCCTTGCCGGTGCTGTCCAGTACCGGAAGTCCGTTGGATGTAGAAAGAACAAGTGTCGAACCCTGACCTGTACTGAATCTGAAATCACCGTTACGTGTATACTTAACTACTCCGTCCTCTCCTCTTACGGCGAACATGCCCTTGCCTTCTATTGCAAATGCCGTATCTGATTCCGATGCGAGCATAGGACCCTGTTTAAATATCGTTGTTATAGATGAATTTCTTACACCGAGTCCCACCTGAGCGCTTATCGGCTTGTTCTCTCCGTTTGCTGTAGTGGTCTTTGACTGAAGATCCTGATATAGCAAGGATTTAAACTCGGCAACTTCCGTCTTGTATCCTGTTGAATTGACATTTGCCAGATTGTTGGCTATCGTGTCAACATTTGTCTGCTGTGCTATCATGCCGCTGGCTGCTGACCATAAAGATCTGACCATACCTTATCCTCCTTATACTTTACCAAGCTGTCTTGATGCTATCTCAAGCGTTGAATCGATCGTGGTTATTATCCTCTGATTGCTCTCATACTGACGCGAAACGCTTATCATCTCTACCATCTCCTGTACAACCTGTACATTTGATGTCTCAAGATATCCCTGATTTATAGTATAGTCTCCGGGGATCTGTGTCGCGCCCTTTACGGGTTCATAGTAGTTCTCGCCGTAATGCTCAAGATAATTGTAATCTTCAAAATCGGTTATCTTGATGGTTCCGACGCTTGCTCCGTCCTGGAATACATTGCCTCTGGTATCAATGGCAACGTCCCTTACCGGATCTACCTTTATCCTGCTGTCACCTGTTCCGAGGACGTAATCCCCGTCCTTGGTGACAAGATAGCCTTCCTTATTCACGGTAAATGCACCGTCTCTTGTATATTTTGTGGATTTCTGACCGGCCTTGTTGGTGAATTCTATGCTGTAGAATCCCTTGCCGGAAATAGCCAGATCGTATGTATTGCCGGTGACCCTGAAAGGTCCCTGAGAATAATCGGTATAATTCTCGCCGATCTTGACTCCCAGATTCATATTGCCAATGCCCTTGGCAATATTGGGAGTATCAGATATGTCTTTTATCTTATATCCTAAAACAGTGTCAAAGGCCTGGCTGGTTGCTCCCTCCTTTTTAAACCCGTGCGTATCGGAATTCGCAAGGTTGTTGGTGAGAACATCCATCCTGTGCTGTTCATTTAGCATACCCGTGTATGCAGTGTACAAGCCTTTAACCATAGATAAACTTCCTTTTCTTTAATTACTCGTTATCTCTGTATCCCGCAAGGAATTCGACATAGCGACCCGTTCCGATGGCAACTGCCGTCATGGGCTCTTCTGCCGTCATGGTCGTTATACCGGTCTTTGCGCAGATCAGATCCTCAAGTCCGCTCAGCAGACTTCCGCCGCCGGTGAGTACTATTCCTCTTTCGGCGATATCGGCTGCAAGCTCCGGAGGAGTCTTTTCCAAAATACCATGTATCGCTTCAACTATCTGAGCTGTGGTGCTCCTTAAAGCCTCCTCGGTATCCTCCGAAGAAACTCTGATCGTCTTTGGAAGACCTGTTACCAGGTTACGTCCTCTGACATCCATATATATGGGCTCGCTTCTCTTGAAAGCGGAACCGATCTTTATCTTCATGTCTTCAGCAGTACGTTCACCTATTAAAAGGTTATGCTTCTGACGCATGTAACGGACTATCGCTTCGTCAAAGTTATCGCCGGCGATCTTTATCGAATCACTGACTACTGTTCCTCCTAACGAGATGACCGCTATATCCGTTGTACCGCCGCCTATATCAACTATCATGTTTCCGCAGGGCTTGCTTATGTCGATCCCTGCACCGATAGCGGCTGCGATAGGCTCCTCTATGATAGCTACTTCTCTTGCTCCTGCCTGATATGTAGCATCCTCAACAGCCTTCTTCTCAACCTCTGTTACACCTGAAGGAACGCAGACTGCGATCTTGGGTTTGCGCAAGCTCCTGTGTCCTACAGCCTTTGTGATGAAATACTTCATCATCTTTTCTGTAACTGTATAATCTGAAATAACACCCTGACGAAGAGGTCTTACAGCCACGATATTACCGGGAGTTCTTCCCAGCATGAGTCTGGCTTCCTCGCCAATAGCCTTTATCTTGTTTGTATCTCTATCAAAAGCAACAACTGAGGGCTCCTTTAAGACAACACCCTTGCCCTTAAGGTAATCCAGTATGCTTGCAGTACCTAAGTCAATTCCTATATCTGTTCCCTGCAGGTTAGGCCCCTTTCAAATAAACATCCATAATCTGATATATTATATATGATTTTGAGCCTGTTTTAAAGGGGGCAATTTTAATTTCACAAAATCTTAATACTTTGTTACCTTTGTGAAACAAAAACGCACGCTGCCTTAAAGGTATTTCCTTTATAAGCATCCGTGCGTTTCATAAACTATATCGGTACTTAAGGGCGTTTACTTAACCCTTTTTTGAAAGCATCTTTTTTATGTACTGACCTGTATAGCTCTCCTTGTGCTTTGCAACCTCTTCGGGAGTTCCCTCGCATAGCAGCGTTCCTCCTCTGTCACCGCCTTCAGGCCCAAGATCGATTATATAGTCAGCCGTCTTTATGACATCCAGATTGTGTTCTATCACCACGACAGTATTTCCGCCGTCTGTAAGTCTCTTAAGGATCTCTATCAGTTTTGATACATCCTCAAAGTGAAGACCGGTAGTCGGCTCGTCGAGAATGTAGATCGTCTTTCCTGTCGATCTTCTGCTGAGTTCCGTTGCAAGCTTTATACGCTGAGCCTCGCCGCCCGAAAGCTGTGTGGAAGGCTGTCCGAGCTTTATATATCCGAGTCCCACCTCATAGATGGTCTTCATTATCCTGCTTATCTTTGGAACGTTTTCAAAAAACGTGACAGCTTCCTCGACCGTCATATCCAGTACATCATATATTGATTTGCCCTTGTATTTTACTTCGAGCGTCTCTCTGTTGTATCTCTTGCCCCCGCAGACCTCACACGGCACATATACATCCGGCAGGAAATGCATCTCGATCTTTACTATTCCGTCACCGCTGCAGGCCTCGCATCTTCCGCCCTTTACGTTAAAGCTGAATCGACCTTTCTGATAGCCCTTGGCTTTTGCATCACTGGTTGAAGCAAACAGATCTCTTATAAGATCAAATACACCGGTATAGGTCGCGGGATTTGATCTGGGTGTACGCCCTATTGGAGACTGGTCAATATTTATGACCTTGTCAAGCTGTTCGATGCCGAGTATCCTGTCATGCTTTCCGGGTATTGTACGTGCTCTGTTTAGCTTCTTTGCTAGCTTTTTATAAAGTATCTCATTTATAAGAGAACTCTTTCCAGATC
>JAGCXJ010000063.1 GCA_017961385.1 Lachnospiraceae bacterium | reverse complement strand
GGAATCAGGAGATATTTGGATCGTAGTGGGCAATATAAAAATATAATAACGACGTGCAGAGAGAGCTGCACGGAACATCTAAAGAGTACTGTGAAGACAGGATCCATATCCTGTCTTCACAGTACTCCTTTTTGTTTCCGGGGATCATAAAAAGGGGGGGCAAGTATTCATGAACACATCTTAGTCAGATTCATCCGGCAGGCGATAAGAATAAAGAGAAAAAATACGTTAAATGCAAAAGTAAATGCAACTTAACATCACAAATCAATATCAAAAACCAATAAAATGATGAAATAATGCCGAAAAATCACCTGAAAACAGCTAAATTCATAAGAAATCAGCGAATCCAAGGTATGGCAAGCCTGAGGTTGCCGAAATTCGTGCAAATGTAACTGCAACCCCAAGATTATTAGTATTGATAAGTCTCTTACTTCAGCAAGGAAGAATTTAGAATAATATCATCAGGTTTTATCTTTCTGATGCCTAAAAGCATCGACGCTTTAGGACCAATAAACGATTTAGCAGAATCAAGAGGACATTTCCCGTGCAGACTATCTCTTGAAAAGCTATTGATGTGATTTTGAAGTTTGGTCATATCCTGTTGTGTAAACTCATCAAAAGATCTTCCTTTAGGAATAACCTGGCGAATAAATTCGTGATTTCTTTCTATGTGCGGTTTTTGATAGGAAGCCATTGGATCACAATAGAAGATTTTAGATCTGTTTATCCCATATTCGGAGTTTTCTATGGAATACGGATCCCTGAATTCGCCTCCATTATCAGTAAGAATAATATGAAATAATCTCATGTAAACAGTCGAACCAAGAGCTTTCCAAAGACGTTCAAAGACTTCGAGTACACATGCTTGTGTACAGCTTTCCATTAAAAAGATCAGCATAAAATCATGCTTTGGAAATATCATCGTAAGCAAGCATTTTCCTTTTTCTCGCTTACCCTTAACGGTATCCATTTCAACATAATCCATATCCGGATCCGCTTCAAAAAGCTTTTGAAAATCTTTGTAAGTTCGGCCTTCCTTGTAAGTATAATCATTGTTTTTGTTGACTTTTTGCTTGCGCCTTTTGTATCGTACTTTTCTTGGAAGATCAATATTTCTTGCTTCAAACATGCAACTGTCAATGTAATTGTAGACAGTCCGCCTACATACAGGTATTTCATCAGAATGTGAAGAGAAAATGTGACCTAAAGATTGTCCGTTTTTCAGAAGCGGAGAAAACAGTTCATCCATTCTGACAAGTTCTTCTTCATTCAGATGAATACCTTTCCTGGATTCGGACAATTCCGTTTCATACATTTTCTGTGCCTTCTGTGCATGATAATATGCTTGATTATAGTTGCACAGATTTCTTCTCCTACAGTTAATACATATATATGGTGGTTTACTCAGCTGAGGACACATACGCTCATTTTCTGTTGGAGCCTTGATAAAGGTTCGATGATTTCTGATTTCTCTTGATATGGTCGAGGGGCTGCGATGGATTGCTTCCGCAATTCCTTTCAGACTGTAGCCTGTAGACAGATATCTTTCTATGGCTATACGGTCTGATAATGTTAGATGACTAAAGTTACTCATAGCAGATCTCCTGTATTTTATTGTCATTTGACACTTATATTATACAGGAAATCTACAGATTTTGCCGCAGCAGGAATAAATTTTCCTCGCCTACGGCTCGCAAAATTTATTCCTGCTGCATATGTGCAATACTTATTGCAATCGAAGTTATTTCTTTTTTTCGGTTAGTGCAATAGTTATTGCAACATATTTATCAGATTAGTTGCATTTACTAATTCATTTGACAACACGCTATGATAATACAGCGCTTGTCCGCAAGATGATGATTATGTGTTGCATCACAGCGGCGCAGCCTGTCAAAGAATGCCTTGAACTGCTCTGTCATATCAGACCAGTACACCGCACTTATCCATACTATCCCGTCTGCTTCGGCAAGGGACTTGTAGATATCGGAGAAGTCATCCCTGATGATACAGCTGCCTGTCTTATTGCAGCTGCCCCAACCGTTCCCGCAGGCTCTGCAGTGCTCAAGGCTCCTGGTGTTGAGGTGTATCTCCTCGACCTGTGCTGTCTTTTCAAGCCCCACGATGAACCGCTCCTTTGCCGATGCTGTCAGCCCATCCCTATTCGGGCTTGACCATATCACAACTACCTTTTTCATGTCAGTACCTCCTGTGTCACTATGTTGTGGCTTATAAATTTACCATAATTCCGATGATCTTATCATATCCGACGGATCTTGATAACCTTTTTCGAGTCGGGCTATACCTGAGTATTTCATCCATATCGTCTTATCCGCCATACTTTTCACTGAGTTCATCATAAAGTACAGCGATATTTTTTATCGCATCGGCATTTTTTGCAATTTTCACACCTTCTGCCAGACGTTCATGATAGGTGATATAATACTTTTTCCCGTTCTCTCTTGTGTCAAGCTCATTCACAGCCTTTTCAAGGGAACGGTGCGCATTTGCCGCATAAAAAGCTTCGGCATCTTTTACTCCGTCTATCTCGATTATGTATGATGTGATGCCCTCATTTCTGCTGCCCTTTATGAACGCGGCAACATGAGCATCGCCTTCGCCCTGCGGGACATAAAGGTCATACGCAGAGAGTATTTTCTGTTCATCCTCCGGAGTAAAGCCCGACAGTATCTTTTCATCCCCTCTGAGCTGAACAAGGTAATGCACCGAGACATCATCATTTATTTTCCCGTAAACAAAAAACCCGCCTATCCCCGCAACTATCACTATCAGTGCTATTGTTCTTATCAGTCTGACGGCTCTTGCTGTCGTGTGCAGAGCCTCTTTTATAACGCTGTCATTTTGTATATTTACTTCGCGCACTGCGGCAGATGTGACCTTTTCTTCGTCATCCTTGTCCGATGATATGAGCGTTTCCCTGTAGGTTGCTGCGGCATCACCAAGGACTTTTATAAGCTTTCTTTCTTCGGCGGTACCCGAATACTCCCTCGGATAGACCGAACAAATACCGACGTTTTCACTGTCTCCCCCGCCTCTGTCAAACG
>JAGCXJ010000062.1 GCA_017961385.1 Lachnospiraceae bacterium | reverse complement strand
GTGGTTTAGGAAATGTAAATGCACAGCATCTCATACAATCATTTAAACCCGGAGAAGTCGATGCAGTCACTGCACATGAGATAGGTAACAGACTTGCTATGGAACTGACCGGCGGTAAGCATGAATTTGTCCTTGCAACTCATGTTGATAAGGATCATATCCATAACCATATCGTATTCAATCAGGTATCTTTTGTTGACTATAAGAAGTTCAGGATGAACAAGAATTCGTTTAACAAGATGCAGGATATCAGTGACAGGTTATGTGCTTCATACGGGCTGTCGGTGATCGAGAAGAGCGGTCATAAAGGTAAGGATTATATCGAGTATAAAAATATCAGCATACGTAATTCTAACAGACAGATGCTAAAGAATACTATCGATTCGTTCATACCTTTTGTTGAAAACGTTGATGAACTATTCAAGATGCTCAATGTGCTTGGCTATGAGATCAAAGAGACAAACGGGAACTACTCTCTTAAAAAAGAAGGCAGTGAACGCTTCATGAGACTGAACAGTCTCGGTGAAAAATATTCGTTTGATGCGATAGTAACAAGGATAAAATACAAGGATCTTAATGCAACACCATTGATATTACACCAGAATAAAGACATCGGATTGTTAAAGGATCTGTCAAAAGAGATAGCTGTGATAAAGAATCCTGCTTACTTAAACAAGGTCGCTATTACACAAGTAAAGATCCTGGCACAGACGTATTCATTCTTAAATACTCATGGCATAACGTCTGCTTCGATGATAAAGGACAAGCAGGCTGAGTGGGCATTAAATGTCAAGGAACTAAGAGCGACCATAAGAGATATGGAAAGCAGGATGGATGAACTCAAGACTGTATATGAAGCGTTACTCGACAGAGAAAAATACAATGATGTATATGCAGCCTATCTTAATTCAGGTAAGAGCGATGCATTCTTTGATGAGCATGCCACAGAGATAAAGCTGTTTGGGGCGGCATGTAAAAAACTTACTGAACATCATGTATCACCAAACTCAAAAAGTGATGAGATCAGAGCACAGTTTGAATCACTTAAAAAGGAAAGAGATGCACAGCTTGATAAATATCATTCCGTAGCAAACAATCTGAAGCAGTTAAACACTGCAGCAAAAAATATCGACATTCTGTTAAGTACAGAAAGGAATCATAAAAAGCATGATAAGGAATTATCTTTATAAGATGTCATCGTACATCTTAAAGCAACTAGCAACACGGTTACAGATGCATCCGAAGTATCATGACTAAGTTAAGCTCCATTTATCCTATGATAGATGGAGCATTTTTATGCCACCGCGAGTGGTAGACGGAGCATCCATACCAGCACCTGAAAGACATAGGTGTACATATGAAGACAAAAGAAGAATATTTATCTTCTCTCGGGGACTTGGTTTCTGATTACGATTGTGATAATCTGTCAGTAACCGATATTGTAAGCCTTGTAGAAAGGCTTCAGGAATCAATGCGTAGAAAGAAGGTATTAAGCAAGCATAAGACTCCGATAACACAACTGCCGTCAGGAGTGTGGTATACAAGAGTCGAAGGAAAGAAAGTACAGAGAAAAACTAAAGAAGCTTTAGAGGATTATCTTGTAGGTGTCTATGAGGAGAAAGAAAACACATTAGAAACGGTGTACGAAGGATTTGTAGTACGCAGAAAGATCGAGGTGTCAGACACTACCTGGCGAAAGGACCTGATGCATTATGAGAAGTTCATAAAGAACTCTCATCTGGCTGCTATACCATTAGAGAAGATCACTATCGATGACGGTTACGACTTTGTCTTACATTGTTTAAAAGTAAAGCCGGATCTTAGAAAAAAATACTGGGATAACATAAGCACCACATTAAATCTGATGTTTCAGTATGCCATAGATCGTGGACTGATAGAACGTAATCCGTTGACAAACGTAAGACCTAAGAGTGATTTGTTTGCACCACCGAAGAAAACCAGAGATGGTGATACGGTATTCACCAGGACAGAACAGGCCAAGGTGTGTCAACTTGCTGAAGAAGATGCGATGGAACAGCATAATGCTCTGCCGCTGGGCGTCCTCCTCTTATTCAACCTGGGACTAAGGGATGGTGAATTGTGTGCATTGAAGTGGGGAGATATAGAAGAGAACCACAGAGGCAAATATATCCATGTACAGCGTGAGATGGTGGCCAAAGTACTCCCTGATGGAAAGCATGATGGAAACAAAGTCATAGAGCACTGCAAGACACCTGCAGGTGACAGAAGACTGCATCTAAACTCTAAAGCGATCGAAACACTTGAACGTATCAGACAACTGAATGATGATAATTCCCTTCCCACCGGCCCTGATGATTTCATCTTATTGAGAAAGGATAAGGGCGAGATAGTGAATGGTACCCCGCGAGGTATATATGCACGTTTAAGAAAGTACTGCAGGGCTGCTGGAATGAGTGTGGTCAAATCACCTCATGACGTAAGAAGGACTGTGCTTACAAACTTGTACACCGCACATATGCCACTCAAAAAGATACAGGAATTTGCAGGGCATTCGTCATTGAAACAGACTATGGATTACATCCGTATATCTGATGATGAATTGGATGATATGCAATTTCTGGAGACTCTGTCGGGAACGGGAGAGGAGCAAAAAATCATCGATTTCAGGGGCAAAAATGTTGAGCTCGAAGACGCAAAATAGGCGTAAAATGGGCATTTTCAGACATTATGTTTACAAGTGAACATCAAGTGAACACAAAAAAGAGAAAAATAAACAAAAATTAAGTGCGGGAAACCGCATAAAACCGATTTGTCCCGCACTTTAAAAAGCGTGTGCTAGAGGATTCGAAGCTTACATGTAAAAAAACATACGAAAAGACGGCTTCTGTTGCTTCTATTTTTTGTGGTCCACACTTTAGTCCACAAATATCTCAAAACATATATTTAAGTCATTTCCAATAACATAATTATCATATTATAAAAACGAAACCCAAACGAAGTCATAGTAATACTGTTAATCGGTTTTGTGTATAAGAAAAGTCTATTATACAATCTTTATACGAGAGTCAGGAAACTGGAAAAACTAAAAATGCATAAATAATACATTTTTATTACATGATAATAATATTTTTCGTAACTTTTAGCGTGTTATAATGGTACTGTAGAAAAGTGGGTAAAGACCCAAAAGAGCTTTTGGAAGTAGTTAAAAGTAAATCCACAGTATATGTACAGTAGTGACACCGAAAGTCGTATTGAAACTGC
>JAGCXJ010000061.1 GCA_017961385.1 Lachnospiraceae bacterium | reverse complement strand
TCACTTGCAGGAGCCGTTTCATTGCTTGATCCGCAGCCTGCGACTGTTGATACAGCCATTGCCAGTGTCAGTAACCAGATAACCATTTTCTTCTTCATAATAAAAATCCTCCCATATTTATCATCTATTTATCCGTTTTTGATGTCCCCGATCTTTTCTCTTCAGGTCCTTCTATTAAGGATACGGATAACTTATTGGATATTTATGGGAGAATTTTAAAATTTTTTTATATTTTTTTATTTTACTTTTTTGTAGATCATCTCAGCACTGTCATCGGCTCTGATAATGGCTAAAACTTCAATGGTTCCGTCATCATTTTTATTGCAGTACATCTGATACTCTTTACCTGCTTCATCGGCAAATCTTATGCTTATCGTATCATCGCCAAAGCCTTCTACAGACTTAAGTTCATCACCGGCTTCAAGGTCTTCTTCTACCGGTACGAAATCAGTCGGACTGTCTATACCGGCAAGCGTTAACCTAAGCAGTATCTTCTGTGCTTCAACGTTACTGCACTCGGCTGCGATCATAAGGCTTTCTATAGGAGTCAGTATTACCTGTTCTTCTGATGCAGGCTGTGCACTGCTTTCACTGCGAATTCCGTTTTTATAACTCAGAGTATCCTTATTTGAAGCGGTATCATCTTTTTCTACAGCGCTTTCACTTGCCGTATCCTGAGCCGGAGCTGTATCCGTTGTATATGAATCCGAATATTCTTCTTCAGCTTCAGCCTCTGCAGCATATTCAGCTTTTGCAGGAGCCTCATCATAAGTTTCACTGGCCGCATAATCTGCCATTGCCGGAGCATCGCTTGCTGCCATTTCTGATGAATTCTTAGACCCTCTCATAAGATTGAATGCGCCGATCGCAAGTATAAGGCAGGCCGCTGCTGCTGAGATCCTTCCGATGTATGCTATTACTTTTTTACCGTTTACTCTGTCTGTTTTCTTTTCCCTGTCTGTTTCCTCTTTTATATATGAGATATTATCTGTTTTCTTTGTTGCTTCATATTCATCTATTCCTGCCTCAATACGGTTCCAGAGATCCGGCACTTCAAGGCTTATTGCATTCTTATATTCAATTTCAAGCTGTTTCATAATAGCCGTACCTCCTTAGTTTTTTTATCGCTTCCCTGTATCGCCAGGTGACAGTACCCATCGGTACTTTCAGTTCATTTGCTATTTCGGCAAATGTCATATCCGCAAGGACCTTCATGTTTATTATCTGCTGTTCCTTGGGATTTAGTCTTTCTATTGCTTCCTTTATACCGATATCCTCTATTACCTCATTCTCGGTATCTTCCTTGGCTGCCGGCTCCATTACCGGTCCTTCCTCTTCATCGTTGCTGAAACTATCAAGAATCTCTCTCTTGTATTTTCGCAGATGATCGATCGCCATATTTCTCGCCATAGTGGCAAGATATCCCTTGTGCCCGCTTCCGCTCTTGTACTTATCGGCCTGTTGCCAGAACTTTATAAAGAAGTCACTGGTTATATCTTCCGCATCTTCTTTTCTTCCCACGACTCCGTACACTATCTGATATATATATGAAAGATACGCATCGTAGATCTCTCTTAGTCCGTTTTTATCGCCGTTAAGTATCCTTTGAATGCAGGCGTCAAATGCCGCCTCAGTCAACTTAACTCTTCCTTTCGTTAATCGAGCGATCTTTACGAAACTGTCCTTCTTACTTAAGTTACGTATGAACCGCCCGGGATTTATGGTTACTTTTTTATAATATCACTTTTTTATGCAGATTCATAAAAAAAGACGGAACCACCATAGGCAATCCCGTCTTCAGATCTCTTATTATCAGTTCATCAGAGTATCTGCAATTGTTGCAGCAAAGAATAATGAAAGAGCTGTAACAACTACATATATCACGATACATGATATAACTCTTATTGCCGCATTCTTCTTTGTGTTTGAAGCTATGGTAGCCGAAATAACCGCCGATGCCATATTTATAGCTCCTCCGAGTGCACCGCCGATGATCAAAAAGAAGTTTACAACGTAAAGAGCAACAAATACATATGCCCACTTGGGTATCTGAGTCACTTCATACTTCTGTCCGTTCTCAACGTTCTTTCCGTCATAGACAAGTGTTGCCTCTTTCTTTCTGATGCAGAGCTTTGCGATCTGTCCGTTTCCAAGATCTACGTCATAAACAGTCTCAAGCATGTTGCTGTCCTTTGATTTAAGCTTTGCAACCTTAACAGCCTCGCCGCCGTTTACTGATACAAGCTTGTTCTTCTCAAAAACAACTTTGAAGCTGTTTTCTCCGTCAGTTGAAAAATTCCATTCCCTTGTGTTAGCCATACTTTCCCTTTCCTTATAAAAACAGTTTGTACAACAAGCTAATTATGTTATATATGTGCTTTCTTTGTCAACTCTTTGTGTGATCATCGTAAGATCTCATTAAGGCTTCGGATCTGATTCTTCTTTGATGTGGCAACTATTACCCTGTCCCCTTCAATGATCGTTGAGTTGCCTGAAGGGATGACTAGTCTTGTGTCTCTTATAATACCTGCGATCAGTATATCCTTTTTAAGCTTGAATTCCTTTTCCTTAAATGCAACATCCAGCTTTGAGAAACTCTTCGATGCAACAAACTCCATGACTTCGGCCTTGCCGTCCGCGATGTTATAGAATTTTCCTATATCGTTCTCGGCATCTCCCATCTCATAGTATCTTATGAATCTGAGCATCTTTAAAACAGAAAGCTCTGTAGGAGATACGGTAATATCCATGTTGACCTTATGAAGCAGCTTTACATGTCCTGTCTTGTCAACTCTTGTTATTATTGAAGGCACGTTCTGAGACCAGGCAAACATGCTTATTACAAGATTGGCTTCATCATTATCGGTAAGAGATACAAGAGCATCCTTCTTTCCTATCTTCTCCTCCTCTAATACCTCCATTATATCGCCTTCGCAGTATGAAACCTTGGCTTTGGGGAACGTCTCCATAAGATCACGGCATCTGTTGATGTTGTTATCTATTATGGTAAGATTCTTTTTATCCTTAATTAATAGATCAGCCAGATACTCTCCGGTTATGCCTCCTCCGACTATCGCGATATTCTTTGCAGGCTCAACGATTATACCGAGCTTATCTAAAATATCATCTATATCATTCTTTGCCGCAACTATACCGATCTGATCATTGGCTTCTATAACAAAGGTCCCGTCGGGAACATAAAGCTTTCCGTCTCTTATGACCGTACATACGAGCATGTTTAAGTCAAGTGACTGCTTGATCTCGATAAGAGACTTTCCGTTAAGCGGAGAATACTCGAGTACGGAAAGATTGATCATCTGCACTTCATTGCCGAAGAATCCCTCCATCTTTACAAAACCGGGCAGTCCTATGTTTCTGTATATCTCCTCAGCTATATCTAACTTTGGCTTAACAAGATAATCTATGTTGTATTCCTTTTTGATCGAATCGGCCTCGTGAATGAAATCAGGAAGAAGCAGTCTTGCTGCGCATCTTCTGGTACCTATCGACTTTGCCTGCATGCAGCTTAAGAGATTTATCTCATCAACATGCGTGAGCGCTACCAGTGAATCCGCACTGTCAGCCCCGGCCTTAAGGAGCGTCTCCTTTGACGCGCCGCTTCCTACAACGCCGTTAACATTGTATTTATCTGTTATCTCATCAACAAGGCTCTTGTCAGTATCGATTACAGTTACATCATATGCTTCACCTGAAAGCACCTTTGTCAGGTAGCTTCCCGCTCTTCCCAAACCGACTATTATGATCTTCATAGACTCCCACCTTTCATAGATGCCTTATTAAGGATCCTGTTTGCTTTATGCTTCTCGAGTGCAAAATACACCTTCTTTACAGTCAGTCCCTGTACAAGGACAGTAAAGAAGATCGTAAGATATGTAACATTCATAAATACATCGTTTATCTCAGGCGAAAGATACTCCGCAGTACCTATCGCAAGTGCTAAAGAAAGACCTCCCTTTAGCGCAGACCATGTCATTAATGTCGTAAACTCGACAAGGTTGTAATTTCCCGGTATATGCTTTCCCGTAAGTATGCTGCTGACAAATACTCCCATCGCTCTTGAAAATACAAGTACAAGGATCGATGCCGGAACGAGTATATATATGTACGGGCTTATATTCAGATTAAGGATCAGCAGACCGATCATGACAAACAGTACAGCATTTAGCATGCTCTCAAGTATCTCCCAGAAATCCTCGTAGTATTCTCTGTGATCGATCACCTTTACTCTTCTTTCCATCTTATCCATAGAGTATGAGAAGAACATTCCGCATACGACGGATGCTATGACTCCCGAAAAGCCCATATGCTCGCATATCATGTAGACAGCCGAAACATCAAGAAGAGATATCAGGATATATCTTATCGGATCTCTTGTCAGTTCCATGAGCTTAAAGAGAATGAATGAAACGATGAGCGCCACTGCTATCGCGCCGACTATCTCCTTAAGCATCAGTTTTGCAAAATTGCTGTCAGAGCTGTGGATTATTATGGATCTGACGAATATGAACAGTGTTACACCTGTTCCGTCATTGAAAAGCGACTCGTTTTCTATGACAGAGCATACATTCTTTGAAAGACCTATCTTGTTAAGGATACCCGTTGCAGCGATAGGATCGGTGGGGGAAACCACGCATCCCAAAAGTATGCACATCCATATATCCATAGGGATATTAAACGCAGAAGCGATCAAAAAGAATATCGCGCCGTATAGAAATGATGAGATAAGCGTTGTCAAGAGCGCCAAAAGACAAATGGGGCGAAGGTTCTGTCTGAACTTGCCCATGTTTACCTTGCTAGCTCCCGCAAACAGCATGAAGCACAGGACTCCGTCCATGAGATATTCCTCAAAGCCGAATTCTCCAAGATTGTCTATAAAGCCGTTAAGAGGAGTAGTCGGGAACAGTATCCTTGCAAGAGCAAGAACGAGCGCTATGATCAGAGAAAAGAATATGAGGGCAATATCACTCTGAATGTGAAATATCCTCTCATTGATTATTCCTATAAATACGATAAATGCCAGTAATATGATAAGAAATAAAAGTATGTTCATGACTCCACCCGATCGATTTTCAACAACATATAGTATAGCACATTCATATCCTTGGCTACAAATATATGTATACATTTATTTTGCGGTCATGTTATACTATCCTTGGAAATAATAGCATTGTATAAAGGGGATCGTAATGGGCAAGAAATCAGTTAAGGAAAACAAGAATATCTATCATGTTAGTCGCGAAGAGACCGGCATGTCACGTGAAAAGGCAAGCGAGGCTATGGGATTTGTATCTCCCGAGAGGATCGAGAAGATAGAGAGTGAAAAATCGCTCCCCCATCCCGATGAAGTGCTTGCAATGAGCAAGTGCTATAAAAAGG
>JAGCXJ010000060.1 GCA_017961385.1 Lachnospiraceae bacterium | reverse complement strand
GGAATGAACTGACAATGAAAAAGATATCAATGATCACTGCGGTATTTATATGTGTGGTGCTTATACTCAGCGCATGCACCATCAAAAACAGTAAAAAGATGAGCGATGAAGAGATAAAAAAGATGAAGGAAGAGTATGAAGAATACTTAAAAGAGACCTATCCTGATGAAAGCTTCACTGTAGAGATCTGGGAGGAATACGGTGAAACGACAGGAGGCGCCGGTCTGCCGGACTATGAAGGATATCTCATAAGACAGGTGATCACTGATTCCAAAGGCAACAGGTTTAAGATATTTACCAGTGATGAGGGAAGCAGTATCTTTGACATTCATCGCGTATATTCCGATGATTACAAGGATGTCCTTGACGGGACAAAGTATTATAACGAAAAAGGTCAGAGAGTCCATTTTGACGATAACGGAGAGATAAGCTTCATAAGCAATTATTAAGCTCTGCATACAATAAGGTTTACATAATACACATAAAATACCGAAATATCGTAAATGACTCATTCGGTCAAAAACACATATCACACTCATATCAAGAAATCAATGATCTTTTCATATAAGAGAAAAGAGCGTAAATAAGCGCATTTATCGCATGACACATATGTCATATACCCCAATGATCAAAAAGTCTGCCAAAAACCGCGAACAGGGATACAGGGCAGTTATCACAAAAAATATGTTGACAGATAAAAAGCCGGTATGATATAAATAACTTAACCGACAACCTGTCGGTAAAGCCGATCGGATATATGAAAGAAAAAAGTATGAGAGTTGTTAAGAGCGCACAGGAAAGAAAGAACGAAATACTCGATGTAGCAGAACAGCTTTTTGAGGAGAAAGGGTTTGATAATGCCAGCACAAACGACATTATCAACAGGATAGGGATAGCAAGAGGTACTCTGTATCATCATTTTGCATCCAAGGAAGAGATCCTTGATGCCATCGTTGAAAGAATGACAAAGGAAGGGATCTGCAAGGCTTCTCTTATCGTTAAGGAAAGAAATGTTCCCATCTGTGAAAGGCTGACTGCAGCGATCATGGCTCTCAATATAAAGGAGGGAGCCGCCACAGAGGTCTTTGATCAGATCCACAGACCTCAGAACGCTCTTCTTCATCAGAAGATGCAGGAAAGACTTTTAGACGGAGTAGTACCGATAATTGAGGGACTGATCAGGGAAGGAAACGAAACCGGTCTTTTTGATTCAAGATATCCAAAGGAAGCTGCGGAAATGATCATGATATATTCCAGTGTCGCATTTGACGAGCTTATGAATCTTTCAAACGAGGATATACTAAAGAAAGGGCAGGCATTTGCATACCATATCGAAAAGCTTTTAGGTGCAAAGGAAAACAGCCTCTTTGATGTTATCATGAAAATAATAGCCGGACAGAATAAATAACTGACACAAACCAGGGGTCATGAACTGACCCCATATATTTTAACCACATACCGACAACCTGTCGGTAATGGATCGAGGGAGAATGAAAATGGAAAACAGATCAAACTACAGAAAATTTCTTCTATTATGGAGCGGTGAATTTGTATCATCGATCGGAAGCGGACTTACAAGCTTCGGACTGAGTGTCTACATATTTCAAAAGACAGGCAGTGCTGCCGATATGGCGCTTGTTGCCCTGCTCGGATTCTTGCCTGTGCTTCTTTTAGGCCCTCTGGCGGGAGTGCTCGCAGACAGATATGACAGATGCAGGCTCATGATAGTGGGAGACGGAATGAGCGCCATAGGACTTGTATACATCTTAGCCTGCATGTTTACAGGAAAAGACGGAGTCTTTCAGATATGCACAGGAGTTTTTATAAGCGCAGTCTTTTCATCCCTGCTAGAGCCGACATACAGAGCGCTCGTCACGGATATGCTTACAAAGGATGAATACTCAAAGGCCGGAGGGATGATGAGCATCGCAGGAAGTGCAAGATATCTGATATCGCCTCTGATCGCAGGCCTTTTGCTTACAATAAGCGATGTTAAGCTTCTGATCATCATAGATATATGCACCTTTGCGCTTACGATCGTCTGCATCGCATCTGTAAGAAACAGCCGCATGATCTGTAAAAAGAGCGAGAACGAATCATTTATGAACAGCTTTAAGGAAGGCTTTAAGGCTATAACCGAAAAAAGAGGAATGATCGTTCTTATCGTGGTCTCTTCTGTGATGACATGCTTTATGGGAGCGATTCAGATACTGGTGGAACCGATGATACTGGACTTTCAGACAAGCAAGGTCCTCGGAATAGCAGAAACGGTATGTGCCAGCGGAATGCTCGTATCGAGCATAATCATCGGAGCTGTCGGACTTAAGAAGAATTTTGCAAGGATACTGAGCTTTTCTCTGATGCTATGCGGTCTTTGCATGATAGGCTTTGGCTTTAAGGAAGACATATATGTGATATGCATCTTCGGATTCATGTTCTTCTTCATGCTTCCGTTTGCAAACAACTGCCTTGATTATCTTACAAGGATAAATATTGATCCTTCAAAGCAGGGAAGAGCCTGGGGACTTATAAGCTTTCTTTCACAGCTTGGATATGTATTTGCATATGCTTTTGCGGGTATACTTGCTGACTCTATCGCTTCTGCAGGAAATATCGGTGTAGGAAGAGGAGCTGCGATAGTGATAATGATCTCTGGAGCTTTGCTCGCATTATCGGCGATCATGCTTTCGCGGTTTAAATCTGTAAGAGAACTGGAAAAAGGTGAGAATAATGTTTAAGAGACTGATCATTAATGATTTTGGAAAAAACAGGCTGATAACGATCTTTACCTGCATATTCATGGCAGTCACTGCAATGCTTCTGGGGCTATCCATATTTCTTTTTGCAAGACTGTATTCATCTATCGATATGCTGATGACTGCGGCTGAAACTCCTCATTTTCTGCAGATGCATACAGGTCAGATAGACAAAGAGAAAATAGCAGGGTTTGCAGAGAAAAGAGAAGATGTCGAAAAGATGCAGATACTGACATTTTTAAATCTGCAAAACAGCCAGATTTCGATAGGGGACATTTCTTTTGAAACAAACATGCAGGATAACGGACTGTGTGTTCAGAGCGAATGCTTTGATTATCTTCTGGATGCTAAAAACGATGTGATCTCGGTAAATAGCGGTGAAGTATACGTACCTGTCGCATACAGGAATGAATATGATATAAAGACAGGAGACATATTTAGGATTGGAAACGAGAAGCTGACCGTAGCGGGATTTTTACGTGATTCTCAGATGAATTCCATGATGGCTTCCTCAAAGAGATTTCTTGTAAGTGAATCTGATTATGAAAGACTGAGATATCTCGGGAGCGAAGAGTACCTTATAGAGTTTCGACTGAAGGAAGGAAGCGATATAAGTGCATTTGACAGTGCATACAAGGATATGGGCCTTTACGATAACGGACCTACGATCACTTATCCTCTGATAAAGCTCATGAACGCTCTTTCAGACGGCATCATGATACTTGTGATCCTGCTTGTCAGCATAGTAGTCCTTATCATATCTATACTGTGCATCAGATATATCCTTCTGACGGAACTTGAAAAGGATATGAAACAGATCGGAATGATGAAGGCAGTCGGGATATCCAGAAAGGATATAGGATATTTATATATCTCAAAATATATGATCCTGTCTGTCATAGGATGCATCACAGGCATGATCTTTGCTCTTATAATCGCAGGAAAGCTCGCAGAGGGGATAAGGGATCTGTACGGAGAGCCAAAGAATGCTCTTTATGTATATATCCTTATGCTGACAGGCTCATTTGCCGGGCAGGCTGTCATCCTTTTGTCTGTACGACAAAGCCTTTCAAAGACTAGGAAGCTATCCGCTGTGGCTGCCCTTGCAGGAGCGACTGAAAGGAAAGGAAAGAAAAACATGTGGCATACGGCATCTGTCATAGTCGCGGCATCGGTTTTCATGATCCTTGTCCCGCTTGGAATGAAAAATACCATGGCAGCTCCTGACTTTGTCACATATATGGGCATCGGAAACAGCCATATACGTGCGGATATCAGACAAAACGATATCAAGAGCCAGACAGACAGATTTATTGATGCGATAAAAAAAGATGAGAGAGTTGACAGATATTCTCTGATGCAGACTTCTTCCTATAAGGTAAGGCTTGAAAACGGGAATACATACAATCTGATGATAGAAAACGGAGATCATGGTGCCTTTCCTGTAAACTACAGTGAAGGAGCGGCTCCGAAAAATGAAAACGAGATCGCGCTTTCAATACTTAATGCAGAGGAAATGGATCTTGGCATCGGAGACAAGATAAGCGTCTTTATGGAAAAGGACGGGACAGCAAGTGAATATAAATGCGTGATCTGCGGGATATATTCTGATATCACAAACGGAGGAAAGAGCGCAAAGGCCTGTCTAAAGGATGACACCACACCGATCATGTGGAGCATCATATATATCTCTCTTAAGGATGAAGGCCTTGCAGGCGCCTGGGTAAATGAATACAAGGATATAAGCGAAGGCTTAAAGATAGTCAGGATAAGAGAGTATCTTGAGGGAATGTACGGTACGACCATAAGAAATATCTCAAATGCATCATTTATGACTGTAACTCTTTCGGGAGTGATCATCATGGTCGTAATAATGCTTTTAATGCGTCTTATCATCTGGAAGGAAAGAAGCGAAAGCTCTCTTAAGAAAGCACTGGGATTAAGGACTTTGAAAATATGCACTGACTATCTTAAAAAACTTGCTGTCTATGTCATATCGGGCATATTTTTGGGAGTGCTAACGGGAGTGCTTTTGGGACAGAGACTGGCCGGGACGCTCCTTGGAATGATGGGCGCACAGGGATTTAAGTTTGTTATAGATCCGTTATCGACATTCATATATGTACCGGTGTTTATAGCGCTTTCTGCTTTTGTCGCGGCATTTGTAAGCCTTAGGGAAATAAAGAGGATAAGCGCCTCAGAATGTCTTAATTCGGGACTGGAATGATTTGGTTTAAGGAGGAAGTTATGAGTGCACTGTTAAAAGTTAAAGATCTGAAAAAGGATGGCATCCTTAAAGGGATAAGCTTTGAAATGCAGGCCGGAGAGATGATAGCCGTGATGGGACCTTCGGGATCCGGAAAATCCACTCTTTTATACAATGTATCGGGTATGGATCAGGCAGACAGCGGAGAGGTATGGCTCGGCGATACGCAGATAGTTAGTCTTGATGAAGATGACAAGGCCGATATCAGATTAAACAGGATGGGATTTGTATTCCAGCAGATGAATATGCTGTCCAATCTGAATATCATTGATAACATAGCATTTCCTGCAGTATGCGCTGACAGGAAAAAAAGAAGCGAGCACTACCTTAAAGCAAAGAAACTGCTTAATGATTTTCACATAGGCGATCTGGAAAAAAGAAGTGTAAAGGAAGTATCGGGAGGACAGCTGCAGAGAGCGTGCATATGCCGCAGCCTGATAATGGATCCTCAGATCATATTTGCCGATGAACCGACCGGAGCGCTTAACAGGACGGCAGCAAAAGAGGTCATGGATGCATTCCTTGATATAAACAGGAAAGGCGCGACCGTGATGATGGTCACACATGACAGCTGGATAGCAAGCAGGTGTGAAAGGATACTCTATATCCTTGACGGACAGATAAGGGGAGAATTAAGACTTGAAAAGAGCGATCATGAGGTTGAAAAAGCACGCGAGTTACAGGTCGTACGCTGGCTTGAGTCACTGGGATGGTAAAATGAGATAAAAATTACAAAGACATAAAAGACATCAAGACAAACAGGCTCACGAAATGGTAAAATATAAGCATAGATACTTTGCTGACAGAG
>JAGCXJ010000059.1 GCA_017961385.1 Lachnospiraceae bacterium | reverse complement strand
GTTGACCTTGATTCCCCAGGGATCTGTTGCTTCATCAAGGGATGCTCTCATCTTTGTGTTGATCGTCTCTCTTGATGTAAGTGTCTGGTCAAGCTCGAGCTCACCGATGATATTTCTCAGTGTTGTTGCTGTAAGGTTCTCGATAGCCATCAGCGGATTCTCAACACCGTAAGCATAAAGCTTGGGATCTGTTATCTGATAGAATACGACTGTATCTATTCTCATTGTAACGTTATCCTTTGTGATAACGGGCTGGGGAGCGAAGTCAACTACCTGCTCCTTTAGAAGTACCTTTCTTGCTATCTTGTCAAAGAAAGGCGCCTTTACATGGAAACCTACCGACCAAGTGCACTGATATGCACCGAGTCTCTCAATGATATATGCATGTGCCTGAGGAACTACTCTGAAGTTTGAGATGAGCACCCATGCAACTATGATCAATACTATTAATACCAATACAACTCCACCCATTTACTTTGCCTCCTTAATCTCTTCTACTATGGTTTTAACGCCTTCGATGGATTTTACCTCGACAAGAGCGCCTGTAGCGATCTGTATTCCGTCGCTCAATGTACGTGCCGACCATTCCATGCCGTCTACCTTGATCTTGCCTGTCGCCTTGACATTGTCAATATCCTCGGTAACGTATGCATGCTTTCCTACCAGTCCTTCGGAATTGGTAAGAGTCCTTGTCTTATTGAAACCTTTTGACACAAGAGGTCTGGTAAAGAATAACAATCCGAGTGATACTACCGCAAACAGGATAACCTGAACCGCGATAGGTGCACCGAATCCGGCAAAGATCGCAGCTATCACTGCACCTCCGGCAAACCAGATGGTCGTAAGTCCCAATGTGAACGCTTCTATGATCGCCATGACAACTGCCACTACGATCCAAACAATAAGCCAGTTCATTTATTTCCCCTCCTTTTAAAACAGATTATACAATACTTTGAATTGTTTAACAATAAAGCATATCAGTAAAGATCTGTTATCCATTTTATCTATTGTAACAAAATACACCCTGCTATTTTGCATTTGGTTTAAAAATGTAAAATAACAGGGTATCATAATCATTTACCAGAACACGTGGGCTCCTATCTCAATGCCTTCATGTGCTCCTACTCTCTTAAAGTGCGTAGCGGTTCCTACATTGGTATCACCGTTTATCGCTGCATGAGCTGCCTGCAGACAGCTGTCCTTGACTCCCGCCGCAACCTGGGCTTCAACTTTTCCCGAAGCTGCAGGTCCGAACTGTCCGGATGCATATATGACTCCGGCAACGGTATTAGGATAAGCACCGCTCCTTACTCTGTTCATGACAACCGCGCCTACCGCAAGCTGTCCTTCGTACGGCTGATTGCCTGATTCACACTGGATCAGTGCAGCAAGCAAAACATCATCGGTAGTATCTATGGCTACCGGTCCGAGATTTGCAATGAGTTTCGCGCGTTCTGCTTTCTCGCGCTTCTTTCTCTCATTGACTTCCTCAATGGTCTCGCCCGTGTCAACCTTAAACTCAATATCAACATATTCTGCTGAAATAAAGCCTTCGTAACCTTCATACTCTATAGACAGCCACTCGTCGGTATTCTTGTCTATGTTCGTCTCGATCACATCGCCTTTTTTCACCAGACCGTATACACCTGCGTCATCACTGGGTGATTTTCTTACTCTCAAGGCATCTGCCTCAATTGTCGCCCATGCATGACCTACGCTGTCAGCAAGCTCTTTTGCATCTTCCCCAAAGAGCAGATAATCGTTGCTGCACCAGCCGACCAGGTTACCTGATTGTATCTTTGTCCATCCTTCAGTAGTTTCCAGGATCTCTCCCCCGCAATCCGCATACAGAAATCCTACCTTAGAAGCATCAGTAGATGGCTCTTCGCGAACATTCAAAGAATTGACTACGTCTGCCATGACCAGTCCCGAGGGCGGTTCCTCCTCATCGCAGGTATCACTCGCATCCTCTTTTGGCACTATTACATCATCGTCTTTTGCATACTCAAGCGAATCCAGTATCTGTGCTGCTCCCTGGTTGAAATCAGCCAGCGAAGTAGCAACGTTAACGCTTGCCGCCATAGCCATATTCTTAGACAGGCTCAATGCGCAAACCCCCGCAAATATGCCTGCTATGCCACGAAGAAGTCGTTTTCTTATCTTCATAACAACCTCCGTGATAAAGTGACTTTCGTATTATACATCAATTAACCGAATTAGTCAACAGCGCGTCTCTGACGCCTGAATTCATACATGAGTATGGCTGTCGAAACCGCAGCATTAAGCGATTCGACCTCTCCTGACATCGGTATCTTGATGTATTTATCCGCTAAAGCGGCAGTCTCTTTACGAAGACCGTTACCTTCATTTCCTATTAAGAATGCCGCCCTTTGATAATGAATATCGTCATAATATGTCTCTCCCTCCAGATGTGCGGCATATACATCTATTTTGCATGATCTGATTTTTTCTATCGCAGCTTTCAGATCATCCACATAAAGAAAAGGAACCCTGTATGCCGAACCCATTGTTGAGCGGATGGTCTTTGGATTATATATATCCACGCAGCCTTTGCTCATTATCACGCCGGCTGCCCCGGCTCCCTCAGCTGTTCGCATAATGGTCCCAAGATTTCCCGGATCCTGAATATCTTCAAGGATCACATAAAGATCACCGTCTCTTAAAACGTCATCAAGCTCATACTCCTTCTGCTTTACGACGCACAGTATCCCCTGCGGTGTCTTTGTATCGCTTATCCTGTCAAAGACTTTGTCTTCGACTACTTCATGATCATAATCCTTAAGCCACTCGCTGTGTGATACGGCAAATGACTCGGTAACATATGTCTCAAGCAAAAGCTGCCTTGGAACTTCCATGCACATCTTCATGCCTTCGACTATGTATGTTTTAGTATCTCTTCTTACCTTTGCCTTTTCTTTAAGGGCTATAAGTTCTTTTATCCTCTTACTGGTCATGATCCTTACATTGATAAAATACGGCTTACTTCATATTCGTACTCGGGGATGAGCTTCTCCATAGCAAGTGCTTCGTCTATGTCAAAGTCAACAAGCTCTCCGTGCTTTATTCCTACAACCCTGTTTGTCTTTCCCTCGCAGAGTATATCCGCCGCGTATGCACCCATGATAGATGCATAGTATCTGTCCTTACATGTCGGAGAGCCTCCGCGCTGCATGTATCCTAAGATGGTCGCTCTTGTCTCGATGCCGGTAGCGGCCTCGATCCTTCTTGCCATAGATGTCGAATGACCTATTCCTTCGGCATTTATGATAAGATGATGGGTCTTTCCCTTTTTCCTGTTGTTTATGATGTTGTTTATGATCCTCTGTTCATTGAAATCATATTTCTCGGGAAGAAGGATATCCTCAGCACCGTTTGCTATACCGCACCACAGCGCGATATATCCGGCATTTCGTCCCATAACCTCTATGATCGAGCATCTTTCATGAGATGATGATGTATCTCTTACCTTATCTATAGCCTGCATGGCTGTATTGATTGCCGGATCAAAGCCTATCGTGTAATCCGTGCAGCTTATATCAAGATCGATCGTTCCGGGAATGCCTATGGTGTTTATACCCTGTTTTGAAAGAGCCTGAGCTCCTCGATATGAGCCGTCTCCTCCGATAACCACCATGCCGTCGATTCCGTATTTCTTGCAGATCTGAGCTCCCTTGATCTGACCTTCTTCTGTCGTAAACTCTTTACACCTTGCAGTTCCGAGTATCGTACCGCCCTTCTGGATAATGTCGGATACGCTCCTTGCATCCATATCCACTATCTCTT
>JAGCXJ010000058.1 GCA_017961385.1 Lachnospiraceae bacterium | reverse complement strand
GTGCGAGAAGCTCAAGGAAGAGATCCCAAGACGTCTGTTTGAGATACCTATACAGGCAGCAGTCGGAGGAAAGGTCATTGCCAGAGAGACGGTAAAGGCACTCAGAAAGGATGTGCTCGCTAAGTGCTACGGCGGCGATATAACACGTACAAAGAAGCTTCTTGAAAAACAGAAGGAAGGAAAGAAGCGAATGCGCCAGATAGGCAGCGTCGAGGTACCGCAGAAGGCATTTATGAGCGTGCTCAAACTTGACGAGGATTGATATGGATAATAAGAAAAAACTGGGGATATATGTACATATCCCCTTTTGTATTAGAAAATGTCTGTATTGCGACTTTCTTTCGGATGCAGCTGACATAAACGTCAGAAAACAGTATATCGAAGCACTTATAAATGAGATATGTAGCTGTCCTCTCAAAGATATTGACTACAAAAGTCAATATAGCGTCGATACGATCTTTTTCGGAGGAGGGACGCCTTCTGTCCTTGAAGCGGATCAGATAGAAGAGATAATGAAGGCACTCGCATTCAGATTTGATATCTCAAAGACAAGCGAGATCACCATCGAGTGCAATCCCGGCACAGCAACCAAAAAGAAACTTGAAGGATATAAAAAAGCAGGCATCAACAGACTCAGCATCGGCCTTCAGTCTGCAAATGATGAAGAACTAAAAACCCTTGGCAGGATACACGACTACGCACAGTTTCTTGAGACATATGAAACGGCAAGACAAGTCGGCTTTGACAACATCAACATAGATCTTATGAGCGCCATACCGGGACAGAGCCTTGCCTCATATAAGGATACGCTTTTAAAGGTCATATCGCTAAAGCCTGAGCATATATCCTCATACAGCCTGATCATAGAAGAAGGTACACCGTTTTATGATATGTACGGTGATAACGGTCCTGATGAACCTGACGAGGATACGGAGCGTGAGATGTACTACATGACTGAAAGGCTTCTTAATGAAGCCGGATATCACAGATACGAGATATCCAACTACAGTCTTGACGGCTATGAGTGCAGACATAACTCATCCTACTGGACAGGGACGGATTACATAGGACTGGGGATCGGAGCGGCAAGTCTTATCGACGGTGTTAGATATTCAAACACATCAGATATGTATTCATATATGAAAGCCAGCTCAAAGGCTTTTGAAATACCCACAGACGAATACCGCAATCTGTCAGCAAATGAGCGCATGGAGGAATTCATGTTCCTTGGACTGAGGATGATAAAAGGGATATCGGCAAAGGAATTTAAGGAAAGATTCTGTCGCGATATATATGAAGTTTACGCAAAACCGCTTGAAAAGCTTTCAAAAGACGGACTTATCGCAATAGAGGGTGACAATATCAGACTTACACCGCATGGCATAGATGTGAGCAACACAGTTCTTGCAAATTTTCTTCTATGATTATGAAAAAAGTTGTTGACATTAAAGAATGCTTGTTTTATCATAATTAAGCGTGTTTACATCGAATCGTCCGTGTCCGGCTGGATGTAGCACCGGAAAAACTCGGATTATTCTTATAGGAGGTAACAGACGTGGCAAATATCAAATCTGCTAAGAAGAGAATACTTGTAAGCGAGAGAAACGCAGAGAGAAACAAAGCTATAAAGTCAGGTGTTAAGACTTCTGTAAAGAAGGTATATGCAGCTATCGAGTCTGGTGACAAGGCAGCAGCACAGACAGCTCTTACAGATGCTACAAAGACTATCGATATGGCTACTTCAAAGGGAGTATATCACAAGAATACTTCTTCAAGAAAAGTTTCTCGTATGTCAAAGGCTGTCAACAAGATGGCTTAAGCGATAAAACGCGTATATATACATAAATAACCAAAAGACTTCGTACCGTCATGCGAAGTCTTTTTTTTAATTTTTTGTTCAATTTACAATTTATTTACAAAAATATAGTAGTTATGTTGAAAAAAACGTGCTAGAATAGAAAAGCGAAGGAAAATATAAAGTAAGGGGTAATTGCTATGAATGAAATTGATGAGATACTGATAAAAGCCATTGATGCCGGTGCATCCGATGTTCATCTTACCGTTGGCTTACCGCCCAAGATGCGTCTTAACGGCAGACTGATACCGGTTGACTCAAGCTACAAGATCTTAATGCCCGCTGATACACAGAGACTGCTTGACTGTATCATGAATGACTGGCAGAAGAGAGCTTACGAGCAGCATGGTGAGCATGACTTTTCTTATTCAATACCTGAACACGGACGTTTCCGTGTAAACGCATTTAAGCAAAGAGGAACTGCAGCGATGGCGCTGCGTCTTGTTAACTCGGAGGTACCTTCTCCGGCAGTACTGGGTGTTCCGGATTCGGTTATCGACCTTTGGAGCAGAAAGCGTGGACTTATCCTGGTTACAGGACCTACTGGTAGTGGTAAGTCAACAACCCTTGCTTCAATCATCAACACGATCAACCACAGAAGAGATGCCCACATAATCACACTGGAAGATCCTATCGAGTATCTGCACAGACATGATCTTTCGATCGTTAACCAGCGTGAGATAGGACTTGATACAGAGACATATGCAAATGCTCTTAGAGCTGCACTCCGTGAAGACCCGGATGTTATCCTTGTCGGTGAGATGCGTGACTATGAGACAATCTCTACAGCTATAACAGCAGCTGAAACAGGTCACCTGGTTCTTTCAACACTGCATACAATCGGTGCAGCAAGTACCGTAGACCGTGTAATCGACGTATTCCCGCCTCATCAGCAGCAGCAGATCAGAGTACAGTTTGCAGCCGTTCTTGAAGCAGTTATTTCTCAGCAGCTGATGCCTACACTTGAAGGCGACGGCCGAGTAGCTGCATTTGAGGTTCTGCATACAACAAACGCTGTTAAGAACATGATCCGTGAAGGTAAGTCACATCAGCTTAACTCAGTTATGCAGACAAACCGTAAGATGGGTATGATCACAATGGATGATTCCCTTAAGGAACTGTACGATGCATTCAAGATCGACAGAGAGACAGCTATCCAGTATTCTGTTGATCCCGATGCTATGGAGCAGAAGCTTCTGTAATATCGATAAACAAATATTTTATATGATAAATAAAGGTCTCGCTAGCGGGACCTTTATTTATGCCAGGGAGAGATTATGAAATACGGCCTTTTGGGTGAGAAACTAGGACACAGCTTCTCAAAGATACTGCATGAACAGATCGGAAATGATTCTTATGAACTCATTCCTATAGAAAAAGACAAAGTCGATGACTTTTTGTCTGATGCTGATTTTGACGGTATCAATGTGACGATCCCCTACAAAGAGACAGCTATGACATTTTGCGAAAATGATGATATATCGGCTGATATCGGGTGTGTCAATACATT
>JAGCXJ010000057.1 GCA_017961385.1 Lachnospiraceae bacterium | reverse complement strand
CTTAAGATCATGAGCGACCTTACGGATATCACATTCGGGACTGTTCCAAAGGTGCAATCCTCCAAGATACCCATAGATACGTTGGTTGGAAAATGCCTTCCTGACTTCATCAATAACTATCCCCGGACCGCTGTGAGAACAGGAATTAAGTATCACCAGGCCATGGTCGGTTGCAAGGACAAGACTCTGCTCGTGGCAAAGATCATCCGCAACGAATCCGGCCTTATTTTTTCTAAGCATATGGCCCTTCTTTCCAATATCAGGATAACCGCCTTTTTTGTGAGGAACGATAAATACTCCGTCAGTGATCTCATATACATCAGAGACCTTTACTATCCTGTCAGCACGATCATCCATCATGGTTTTGGGTATGCCGCAATAAAACTTAATGAACAATATCTTGCCATAACAATCCGGAGCGGTCTTTTCGCTTACATAGAACTTAGCTTTGCTGTTATGTTCAAAGAATGCAGGAATACCGTTTGCGTGATCGCAGTGCGCATGACTTAAAACACCGTAATCTACATCGCTGATATCAAGCCCGAGTTTTGCATAATTACGAAGAAAAAGATCGGACCCTCCTGTATCAAGAAGGATCTTTTTATCGCCGTGTTCAATAAACAGCGATAATCCCCACTCACTTTTTAACCCATTCGAAGGGATATTATCTATTCCAACTATTATCCTATCCAATTGAATCCGTCTCCCTTTCTTGATCACCCTGAAGACTCATATCCGGCTTATCATTGAACCCCCATCCGAGAAGTTCCAGATTAACCACATCCGGATTGCCTATAATCGATGCCAGACGGGCAAGTTCGATCTTGAAATCAACAGGAAGTCCTTTCTTCATTTTGATGTCAACCTCTATCTTCAGCCTGCCCTGACCATTATCCAGATCATTTATCAGTTTTTCATAGCGCCCGTCATCATACATCGATATATCATTGATCGCATAACAGGCATTAATTCCAGATTATCGCATCTAAAAAAACATTAATATCAATCAAATAGATCATCCAGTTTCAGAACTCTCGTAATGTGTTCAGTATGTGCTGACCCTTTAATACCTTCAACACTGATCAAAACAAGTTTTGTGGCGTGCTTCGTTTTTGTTTCTTGCTTGTATAATTCTATTTTATTAAGCAAATCCTCTTCATATTCAGAACTTATCGAAAAAGCTGTATCAGTGAACTTCTCTTCACACAAGTTTGCGATGCCGTCGTCACGCTCTATTACCAGATCAATCTGTGCTCCGCCTTCTTTCTTGCTGCTTATCCATGAATACTCATTTGTATTCACGCCGGATATTCCTAATGCTTTCTTTATCTGTTCGATATGATATAAGCACAATACTTCGAAAGCATGCCCTCTCCAATTTATATACTTTCCAGTATCAGCTTTATACTCTTCAAAGCTTTTTACCTGCACAGGGGCATTCTTCGATAAAAAGTTATAATGGAACAGCAGGAACGGATCTACTAATTGTAGTCTTAACGGATGACCCTTTATATAATTATCCTTGCTCTCATGCACATATCCGCACTTAACAAGATCATCGACTGCTCTGGTGAATGTCCCCTGCGGAATGCCCAGTTCTTCCTGACACTGAGCTTTGGGCATTCCATAGTAGTTATGCGACAGTCTCTCCATAATCCTGTTATATACCGGTGACTTCTTTAGAGTCGCTTCTAAAAGCTTTTTGGATTCATTACGGAGCAACGCATGCTGGTTAAAGCAAAGCATGTTGATATTCCACGTAAGGCTCTCGTCAGGATTCAGCAGATCAAAAAAGAAAGGAAGTCCGCCAAAGACCATTTGTGCTTCAGCAATCTGTTTGCGTGACCAGCCGAAATCCCTGTCATTCATAAAAAGTTCTGTTTCTTTGAGCGAAAACGGTCTCAGAAAAATCTGGCAGGTAATCATTATAGTTTCAAATCCAGCTTATTTCAATAATCACTCTGATAATTGGAGAAAAATTGCAATATCAAGCGGTTTTCTCCACTTATAAGGTGATATTCGGCGTGCTAACTCTACCATTAACGCCTTGCAATCTGTCAACTGACAGTGGAATTGCATAAAATCAGCCGGTTTTGGGGATTTTTAGTCTCAATCGAGATTACTTATGATTCCTTATTCTCCTCACATTCTTATTCATCAGATGACGTCCAAGATATCTGTACGCAAATCTTTTGGGTGCAGACAGATCCTGATGGTGCTCTTTTAACATCTCATCAGGAGAATCATATATGCCGAAATCCTGATTGATGCCCTCACTTTGGATATAAGTATTATTCTTATCGAAATCGATGACCGGGTTCCTGAAATCCTTTACCGCAACACCATATCCGCAAAATGCTCCGACACAATCGCTTTTGATCTTCTGAAGGTTCTCGATATATGACTTATCAAGAATAAAAGCCTCCAGTTCATACCAGGTGCCATCCAGGTATACCTCAACCCAACTGTGAAAAACGTTATCGGGTGCGTTTCGATAAACAAAACCTGTCATCGCATCTTTTTGAAGTTTCTTATCAATGGTAAATCCGTGAACGCGACATTGAATACTGCAAGCTCGGAGCAGTGCCATAAACAACGTTCCCTTTGTATTACACTGACCGTACCCATCCTTTAGCACGCGCGAAGCAGGGATACTCTGTAGCCTAATCTCCTTTTTACTGTTGTATCGCATATTTATCTGCTGATTATCCTATCTAAGGGTTACTCCTTCGTAAATCATTATATCATCCGAGTAAAGTAGCTTGATTAAGGCCTGCGAGATTGCAGGTCTTTCTGTTGTT
>JAGCXJ010000056.1 GCA_017961385.1 Lachnospiraceae bacterium | reverse complement strand
TAAACTCCAGACATCTTGCTGTTCAGAGAATGGTACCTCCTCGCTGTATCATGTCTGAGACATCCTTTGCCTCAAGCTCCACTATCTCTTCATTTAAAAGTCCCTGATATCCTTTTTTGATACCCTTGACCTTTACGCCCTGAGCCAGAGCCTTGCGAACTATAGCACGTATAGCCGCATTCATGCCCGGAGCATCTCCTCCGCTTGTCAGTACACCTATAGTTTTAATCTTCTCAGACATAACCGTCCTCCGATCCTTATCAATCTACATTAACTGTATTAATTCTATAAAACTTCTGTTTTGTTGTAAAGTATCTTAACATCAGACAAGTCTTATGTTTTCTTCTCCGAACATCTCGTTAAGTTTCTTTATGAGACTGTCATCAACACTCGTCTTTATCTTTTTCATCTGCTTCGTATTTTCTATATATATGACAGCTTCATCCTTGCCCGTATCAGGAAGCAGTCCGTTCAGTTTTGATTCATTTATGCCGTAGCTTGCCATATCGGCGAATTTGATCCAGAGCTTTCTTGGAAGATCATCAATGCCTGATACCGTTTCCACGATAAGCTCTCCGTCTTTCTGCTCCATAACCTGAGCCCTTCCTTTGACAAAGACCTTTGAGTCATCCTTTATAAGCTCATTGAATTTTCTGTATACGGAAGGGAATGCTATGGCCTTTATGACTCCTGTCAGATCCTCGATCCCAAACCTGGCCATCGCTTCACCTTTCTTGGTATATACGAGTCTCTTGTCTGTAATAATGCCTCCGACAGTAACAAGTTCCGCATCATTAACCCTCGTCTTGCCTTCTTCCTCCTGATACATAAAATCCACAGACATGCGGGTTATGTTCTTTTTTAAGAGCTGCTCATATTCGTCAAGAGGATGTCCGCTGACATAAATGCCAAGTGTCTCCTTTTCAAATTCCAGCAGCATATCCTTGTCAAACTCGGAAATATCCGGAAGACTTATCTCAAACTTGTCCTTGTTCTCTTCATCGACTATGTCAAACAGAGACATCTGTCCTTCAATGCCGCTCTTTTTCTCATTTGCGATATGATCCATGATGTTTGCATAAACAGCCATATGCTGGTGGCGGTTGCCTTCAAAGCAGTCAAGCGCTCCGCACTTGATAAAGTTCTCCACGCTTCGCTTGTTTATGACATCTATGTTTCTCTTGATGAAATCATTGATATCCCTGAATCGTCCGTTCTCTTCTCTTTCACGCACGATATCGTCTATGACAGATCTTCCCACGCTCTTTATCGCAGAGAGTGCGTATCTGATGCTGTCTCCGGATACCGAGAACGCCTCGTCACCCTCGTTGACATCGGGGGGCAACAGCTTTATGCCCATGTTCTTGCACACAAGGATATATTCAGAAACCTTGGATCCGTTTTCTATTACGGACGTCATGAGAGCCGCCATGAATTCGAGGGGATAGTAGTATTTAAGCCATGCCGTCTGATATGCGACCACTGCATAGCAGGCCGCATGCGACTTGTTGAATGCATACTTGGCAAAGTTTACCATCGAATCATATATACTGTCGGCTACAGAAGCATCTATACCGTTTTTTACGCATCCGGCTATATTTAGAGCTTCATTTCCGTTTACGAAATTTGCTCTTTCCTCATCGATGACATACTGCTTCTTCTTGCTCATGGCACGTCTTATGTTGTCAGCCTGTCCCATTGTATATCCTGCAAGGTCACGAACGATCTGCATTACCTGCTCCTGATATACTATACAGCCGTAGGTCGCACTGAGGATCGGTCTTAATTCATCGCACGGATATGATATATCTCCTGTTGTATTCTTGCCTTTTATATACTGAGGAATGAAATCCATAGGTCCGGGTCTGTATAAGGAGATGCCGGCGATTATATCTTCAAAGCTCTGGGGCTTAAGCTCCTTCATGAAGTTCTTCATGCCCTCGCTCTCAAGCTGAAATATGCCGTCAGTCTTTCCGGTGCCTATATAATCGAGCACCTTCTTGTCTGCATAGTCAAGCCTGTCCACATCCACGTCTATGCCGTGATTCTTCTTTATGTTGATGACGGCATTCTTAATGACTGTGAGTGTTCTTAAGCCTAAAAAGTCCATCTTTAAAAGTCCGAGCTCTTCAAGCGTGGTCATGATATACTGCGTGGTTATCGAACCGTCGCTTCCTCTTGACAGCGGAACGTATTCATCCGCCGCCTCGGGACAGATAACGACGCCCGCCGCATGCATCGATGTATGTCTTGGCAGTCCTTCAAGACGCATGCACATGTCTATCAGATAATGAGTCTGCTCATTATCCTCGTATTCCTTCCTAAGATCATGATTCATCTCAAGGGCTTTTTTAAGCGTGATATTCAGTTCATTTGGTATCATTTTTGCGAGATTGTCGCAGAAAGCATAGGGAAGATCCAGGACTCTTCCGACATCCCTGATAACTCCCTTTGCGGCAAGAGTACCGAATGTCACGATCTGAACTACCTTCTCCTTGCCGTATTTCTGGCTGACATAGTCTATGACTTCCTGTCTTCTCTCATAACAGAAGTCAATATCTATATCTGGCATTGATACACGCTCAGGATTCAAGAATCTCTCAAACAGAAGCTGATATCTTATAGGATCGATATTTGTTATATGAAGACAGTATGAAACCACGCTTCCCGCAGCCGATCCTCTTCCCGGTCCGACAGGGATATCCCTGCTCCTTGCATAGTTTATGAAATCCCATACGATCAGAAAGTAATCGACATAGCCCATCCTCTCTATTACCGAGAGTTCATATTCGAGCCTTTTTCTTACGCTTCCGTCATCATTTGGATATCTTTCAGCCATGCCCTTGTCACAGAGACTCTTAAGATAGGTAAGAGAAGTAAAGCCTTCGGGCACCTCAAAATGAGGCAGCTTGGTATTTCCAAACTCGATCGTCACATCACATCTGTCAGCGATCTTTTGAGTGTTTTCAATAGCTTCCGGGATGTATTTAAATAGCTGCATCATCTCTTCAGGACTCTTGATGTAATACTCCTGTCCCTCATAGCGCATGCGGTCCTCGTCCTTTACAGAACGCTGAGTCTGTATGCACAGCAAAAGATCATGTGCCTCATAATCTTGCTTGTATGTGTAATGGACATCGTTTGTCGCAACAAGGCCAACTCCCATCTCCTTGCTAAGCCCTATCAGAGCAGCATTTACGGTGGACTGCTGTGCGATGCCGTGATCCTGCAGCTCCAGGAAATAATTGTTTTCACCAAAGATATCCTTATACTTTCGAATGACATCCTTTGCCTGATCGTGCATGCCGCGAAGTATCGCTCTTGGCAGCTCTCCCGCAAGACATGCGGAAAGCGCGATGATACCCTCGTGATACTCTCTTAAAAGCTCTTCATCAACTCTTGGCTTGTAATAGTATCCTTCCGTGAATCCGCGGCTTACGAGCTTGCAAAGGTTTGAGTATCCTGTGTTGTTTTCGGCAAGCAGGACAAGATGGAAATATCTGTCATCGCTGACTGATTTTTCACGCTCGAATCTCGATCCGGGTGCAACATATACCTCACAGCCGATGATGGGCTTGATCCCTTCGGCTTTTGCTACCTTATAGAAATCTATGGCTCCGTACATGACACCGTGATCGGTTATGGCAGCTGCGTCCATCCCGAGCTCTTTTACGCGCTTCACATATTCTTTTACTTTGTTGGAGCTGTCAAGCAGACTGAACTCCGTATGGCTGTGCAGGTGAGTAAATCCCATCCTAAACTCCTCTTAAAAAGACACAAGGCTTTCGCCTTGTGTCTTAAATCTCATTTACAGGATCGCCGAGATATAAACATCGGGCACTTTTGTAAGATCCACGAACTCTTCTCCGCATTTGACCATGGGCTTTGAGAGACGCTGCTTGTTGATAAATACTATGTCTCCCTCACGTCCGTCGCTTAGTTTTACGCGGTTGAGCATATATGTATCGGCAATATTCTGCAAGAATGTCATGATCATATGCGTATCATACTTCTGAAGGCCTTCTCTTTCAAATGCATCTATTACCTGGAAAGGAGAGAGGCTTCCTCTGTAGACACGTACGGCCGTCATTGCCTCATATACATCGGCTATGGCAACGATCTTTGCATAGAAATCCATCTGCTCGTTCTTTATGCCGAACGGATATCCGCTTCCGTCAGCCTTCTCATGATGCTGCAGACATGCCTTTCTGATGTGATCATTGACATCACAGTTGATCAGTATCTTGTATCCCTCCATGGGATGTGTCTTTATCGTCTTGTATTCCTCATCGGTAAGCTTTGCCGGCTTCTTTATTATAGATTCCGGTATCTTTAGCTTGCCTATATCATGAAGCACGCCGCACTCTGTTACAAGATCTATATCTGATTTTGGCAGTCCCAGCCATTTGCCGAATACGTTGCATATCAATCCTACATTCAGACAGTGCACATATGTCATGTCATCAAATGACTTCATGTTGTGTATCATATCAAAGACATTGACAATGTCGCCGCTCGGCGGATGCAGCATCTGCTGAATGCTGTTCATGATGCCCGTGGTATCGGGCGGCATGTTTCTTTCAACGACGTCAGACAAAAAGCTCTGTACTTCTGTTACGGCATTTTCGAACTGCTCCTTAAAGACCTTGTACTCCTCTGTCTTCTTAAGCCTGTCCGAATATGTCGAATTCTCGTTATTATCCTCTTTAGGCAGAAACTCCGGATCATCATCCATTCCTTCGATCCTGACAGAAGTGATACCCTGCTGCGTCATCTTCTCTATTGCTTTTTCATTTATCTTAAGTCCTTCCGGGAGTATCAGCTGATTGGCTTCGTTGAAAACATCCGATTCGAGCACCATACCCGGTGTGACTTTCGAAACTGGTATTTTTCCCATATTCATTCCTCTTTCACAAACATAATAATTATACACAAAAAGAGACACATCGTAAAGATGCGCCTCTTCTGATAAGCGATATAAATTCGTTATTATGCAAGATACTTCTTAAGATCATCTACCTTGTTTAATGCCTCCCAGGGAAGCTTAAGATCGTTTCTTCCGAAATGTCCGTAAGCAGCTGTCTGCTTGTAGATAGGACGTCTTAAGTCTAGCATCTTGATTATGCCGGCCGGACGAAGATCGAAGTTCTCTCTTACTATCTGAACAAGCTTCTCGTCGCTTAACTTGCCTGTGCCGAATGTATCAACACGAACAGATGTGGGAGCTGCAACGCCGATAGCGTAAGAAAGCTGGATCTCGCATTTGTCGGCAAGACCTGCTGCAACGATGTTCTTTGCAACGTATCTTGCTGCATATGCCGCAGAACGGTCAACCTTTGTGCAGTCCTTACCTGAGAAAGCACCGCCGCCGTGACGAGCATATCCTCCGTATGTGTCAACGATTATCTTCCGTCCCGTAAGACCAGCATCGCCGTGAGGTCCTCCGATAACGAATCTTCCTGTG
>JAGCXJ010000055.1 GCA_017961385.1 Lachnospiraceae bacterium | reverse complement strand
TTTAGTGTGATACAATCAATATATGGAAAGAAAAGAAAGATACATTCTGATCGGAGTGATCACATCTGATGAGGCTCCGGTAAATTCAAGTTTAGATGAACTGGCTCTGCTTCTTGAAACGGCAGGCGGGATGGAATGCGGACGCCTTACGCAAAGACTGGAGCACCCTGATACCAGATCATACCTCGGAAGCGGCAAGGTTGAGGAACTGAGACAGGAGATATACATACGTGAAGCTGATGCCGTGGTCTGTGATGATGAGCTTACTCCGGTTCAGATGCGCACCCTTTCTGATGAACTGGGAGTCAAAGTGATCGACCGGACCGTAGTCATACTTGATATATTCGCCGCGCATGCAAAGACAAAGGAAGGCAAGATACAGGTTGAGATGGCACAGTTAAAGTACCGTGCTTCACATCTGTCTGGAATGGGAACTGCACTTTCAAGACAGGGAGGAGGTATCGGTACTAGAGGCCCGGGTGAAACAAAGCTCGAGACTGACAGACGAGCCGTAAGAAACAGGATGGGACAGCTCTCAAGGCAGATCAAAGATATGGAATCTGTCAGGGAGACGAACCGCAAAAAGAGAAAACAGGAACAGATTCCCGTAATAGCCCTTGTCGGTTATACAAATGCGGGCAAGTCCACGCTTTTAAATGCTCTCACGGGATCAAATGTCCTTTCGGAGGATAAGCTTTTTGCAACTCTTGATCCTACGACAAGATCACTGGATCTTTCGGATGGAATGCAGGTCCTTCTTACAGATACCGTAGGATTTATACATAAGCTTCCTCATCAGCTTATCGAAGCATTTCACAGTACTTTGGAGGAAGCGCAGTACGCTGACATTATCCTTCATGTTATTGACGCATCGGACCCGCAGTGGGAGATGCACAACCGTGTAGTCTATGATACGCTCGCAGGACTGAATGTTAAGGAAAAGCCTGTGATCGCAGTATTCAACAAGATGGATGAAGTCAGTGAGGATGTTATCCTGAGGGATCTGTCGGCATCAAGGACAGTAAGGATCAGTGCTAAGAGCGGTGAGGGAATAGAGAGTCTGATCAAAGGAATTTGTGATACCCTCAAGGATATGCAAAAGCTCGTGAAACTGCTTATACCGTATTCTGAAAGCGCACTTGCGGCAAAGATAAGAAGGGTCGGTCAGATCATTTCTGAAGAATATCTCGAAGAAGGCATACTGCTTGAAGCATATATCCCCAAGTGGATGGCGCAGGAATATAGTGACAGGGCATATCATGACTGAAAATATCGTAACAATGCTTTAAAGGGATGGATACAGATGAAGAACAGGGGCTATGCCTGCGTTTTGATCGCATGCTTATTGCTTTTTGCAGGGTGTCATGCTGCAGAAAACGATACTGATATCGAAGACAAAGTCATATCAGAGACCGTATCAGAAGACGGTGTTTTGGCGTTTACCGAATATGATACAAAAGTAACCTGCAAATGTGATCTTGATAAAGACGGAAAATGCGAGATAATAACAGCCGATTACTCAGAAACTCTTAAAGATCATCAGCTGCCGATAAACATGACCGTTATGAGTGGCGACAGGGAAGTTATACTGTGGCAGGATCCAGACATGGGACTGCCTGGCATGGGATGGAAATCCTATTATGTTACGGTCATAGACGGATCAGCATATCTGATGGAGTATCATCCGCCAGAAGACCGTCAGGGTCTGTATGATTACTCCTTAAAGATATTTACTATTGATTCAAACGGCAACGAGGTCATATATGCAGATATAAACGGGGATACCAAAGAAGCTGTGGATGAGTTTAACAAGCAGATATCGAAATACATGGATAACGCATATCCCTTCATCTCGACCGAGAACGGAAATATCATGACTTCAAGGCTTGTTCTCAGAGGAAGCGAATGATAATCATATAGAATTTCTTAAGTTTTCAGGAAATAAAAACTGCGATATGTTATTATTTAAGCATAAGGATCGAAACGTACTCTTATCTGATATGGAGTATAAAAAATGGATATCAACAAACTGAATCAGTTATACAAACCCAAAAGAATACTTTATTACATACCCGCTTCAAAGAGTGACATCGACGCGTTCTATAAGGGTATCGTAAAACATGAGATCGACAGATATACCAATGCCTTCGGAACATATGACTATCCGGGCGTATTCTATTTATCATTTTATGATGAGCCTGTCATAGGCATAGAGTACAGAGCGGATGATGACAGAATAGATTATCCTAATGATCTTGAATCGATGGAAATTGATGAGAACTATTTTTATTCCATCGAGCTTGACAGCGATATCAAGCCGGGTATCGATCTCATAAAGGATATGATCGCGGAGATATCGAGGGCTGACGATGCAAACAGAGTATTCAGCAAGCTTGCCATCAAGAATTCACCGGATGTTATAGGTATCTTTTCTGACGGAAAGAAGATAAGGATAATGTACGAGTGCGAGCTTATCGATGACAGGGCAAAGGGCGTCATGTTCAATGATATAGATTCACTTGATAAGGAGCAGCTCTTTAAGATGGCATTCTTTGATCCGATCACGGATCATTACAGCTGGTATCATCTGGAGCCTTTTCTTGAGATGCCCGCTGATGACGGGATTAAGGATTATGCATTCGTTCATTTTGATATCAAGGCATTCAGAGTCATCAACGAAGTATACGGTCATATCGCGGCAAACAATGTCCTTGCAAATGTAGTCAGAGCGATGAATGAGGCGGACTTTGTCTATGCTTCGGCAAGATGCCACAACGACAACTTTGCCATGATGATAAAGGACATGCCTAAAAACGAAACAATTAAGAAGCTTGCGGACTTTTTTGAGAGCATCTCGCATTTAAAGGAAGATCCGAACTACAGGATATATTACAGGTGCGGCGTGGTACCGATGCAAAGAGCGATACTGCTCGGAAACAGAGTAGCCGATGCCGGAAAGCTCGCGCAGGCGCTCGGAAACGATCACCCCGAGACTGATATAATCATGTATACCGACAAAATGCATGATGACATCATGTGGAGCAACTACATAAAGGCATATGTGGATACTGCTGTAGAGAATGATGAGTTTATCATAATGCTGCAGCCTAAGTTTGATATAAACAGCGAAACGATCAAGGGCGCAGAAGCACTCATCAGATGGAATTACAAGAAAAAGGAGCTTCTTCCTCCGTCAAGATTCATACCGTTCTTTGAAAAGGACGGCACCATAAGCAAGATTGACGATATAGTTTTGAGAAAAGTGTGCGAGGCTTTTGACAGATGGAAGAAGGAAGGGAAGGCTCTTTATCCGATATCCGTGAATCTGTCGCGTGACAGGCTGTATGATGTGAATCTTATAGATCATCTTACCGGTATCGTTGATTCATATAACGTTGATCATTCTCTTATTGATTTTGAACTTACCGAAAGCGCTTCCTATGACAATACAGATCAGATGATAAAGGCCTTAAACGATTTAAGAAACAGGGGATTTGGCATATCCATGGATGATTTCGGAACAGGCTATTCATCATTTTCTCTGCTGACACAGATGCCGATAGATACTCTTAAGATCGACAAGAGCTTTGTGGACAAGGTAGGCAGCGACGATGAAAAAGAGCATGATATCGTAGTTATAAGGCATATCATTGCTCTTGCGAGGGAACTTGATTTTGTATGTCTTGCTGAAGGGGCCGAGAAGAAGTGTCAGGTTGACAAGTTAAGACAGCTCGGCTGTCAGGTGATACAGGGATACTACTACAGTAAGCCTGTACCTGTTAATGAATATGAAGAGAACTATCTTTCAAGAAATTCTCTTATCTGATCACAGTCCTTTATGGCGGTTGTGGCACCCACAGCCGTTGTACATATGGCACCGCATGCATTTGCGAACTCAACGGCCTTGGTTATATCGAGGCCGTTTATTATCTGCGAAGCAAGACCTGCAACAAATGAATCTCCGGCACCGGTCGCATCGACTGCATCTATATCAAAAGCATCAAGATAAAACGACATATCGGCATTCTTGAAATAGCACCCTTTGCTCCCAAGCTTTATGATCACATTCTTAACTCCGTAGCTTAAAAAGACATCAGCCATATCTTCGGGTTTAGTCTTTTGGCTGTAGTATCTGGCTTCATCCTCATTTGGAGTGATGTAGTCTATATATGAAAGAGAATCCTTTATATCATCCAGAGAAAGCTTTTTAAAATTTGGAAGTTTGGTATCGGCAAAGATGATGACGCCGGCCTTTGAAGCTGCGCTGACCACATGCTTTATGATATCCGGATCATCAAAGGGAGCGCGAAACAGCGAACCCAGCAAGAGAGCCTTTGTATCGGTAAGAAGCGATATGTGCTTATCGGGACCAAAATTGTAGGCATGAGCCGTTGTGGTAACTGACTTTCTTGTACCGTCATCATTAACAAACATAGTAGTAACGGGAGTCGGAGGCTCTTTTCTGTAGAAAATGAGCGAGGTATCAACACCGTTTTTGTTAAGAAAGTCCCTTATCATATGACCGGCACTGTCATCTGCAAGAGAGCACGTTATTGCACACTTCATGTCAAGGCGGGCAGCCGTTATGTCTTCGTT
>JAGCXJ010000054.1 GCA_017961385.1 Lachnospiraceae bacterium | reverse complement strand
GTATGTCAAGGGAGCAGACAATTCTTAATACAAAAGCATATTTTACTAATCTCAGATTCGGAATGAAAGTGAAATTTAGCGTGCTTAGAGTTTTTGAAAAGAATCCGATGAATGAAGATGGTGGTCCGATGGCATACGGATCAAGAATTGATGCACTTGAAAAGCTTGGAAATGATAACTATATAAAGCCACAAAGATCTGATGGCAAGCCTCTTATAGTAGAAGGAATGCTTGTTGAAGCGACCATTACTTGTCTTACGATTTCTGGAGTATATGTTGAAGCGGCAGGTGTTGAAGAGTTTATACCAAATGATGAACTATCATGGAGACATATAGCTGACGCAAGAACAGATATTGAAGATTACTATGTCGGAAAGGTAATACTTGTAAAGGTTAAGAAGATTGAAAAGGAAAAATATAAAGCACAGGACAGAAAGTTTGATCTTGTAAAGCTTACCCTTTCTGCAAAAGAAGCAGTTCCAAACATGAATAAGAAGAACTTCAACAACTTCGTTGTAGGAGAGACGACTCTTGCAACCGTAACAATGATAAGTGAAGATGGAATGTTTGTAATGCTCGGTGATAATCAACGTGATGCATTGTGCCGGTTCCCAAGAAATGGAGAGCCTATTCCTCCAATCGATTCACTTATTAGAACAAAGATCACACGAAAAGATGAAAAAGAATATAGGATCTTCTGTGAATATAAAGGAATGATCAGAGTGGGAAGAGGTTAAGGAAGGAAAAAGGATATGAACCGAAAAACAATAAAAATGCTTGTCAGTGGATTTGTGATGGCAAGTATTGTAGCAATAGCACTACTCATTGTTGTGATACTTGGAAGAAACTCCATAAAAAAATATGAACAGCAGATCACAAGTCTTAAATCAGATATTGAGAGCAGTCAGAAATATGTATATGTAGCTTCAAGTGATATTGGAGCTGGAGATGCAATCAAACAGGATGAGAACGTAATAAAACAGCAGATAGCATCAGGCATAGATGCAGGACTATATATTTCAGATGAGGACTTTGTCGAAGATGTGATAGCGCTTGTTGATATTCCATCTGGGCAACCGATTATGAAAAATATGCTTACCAATGAAGATATATCGCCGGGAGTAATGGAAACAGAGATAAATGTTGCAACGCTTTTGGTTGATTCAAAGACTAATGACTATGTTGATGTCCGTATTGCATTTGCAGATGGTTCTGATTACATTGTTCTTTCAAAGAAGCAGATGAAGAACCTTATCTATAATACTTCCACATGGTATACAGATCTTAATGAGCAGGAGATACTTACTCTTACAAATGCAGTTACAGATGCTTATTCCAATACGGGAACGTATATATATCTTACAAGATATACCAACCCTCAGATTCAGGCTGCAAATCAGTGTACATATCCTGTAAATGGTATCGTGCATGACATAGTAACCGGTGCAGGCGCAACTGTTGATCCTAATATTGATAAGGAGTCTGCAACATATCTTGCTATGACCCAGACACTTAATCTTCTTGCAAGACAGCGCCTTGAAGACAAGCTTTCAATGCTTACTCCTGAACAACTTGCCGCAGTTTCTGCAGGAAGAGGAATTCAGGATACGGCTTCTGCAACAGCTTATGCAGCTTATGAGGAATCACTGGCAATTAGCGCTGAAGAAGGAGCTGAAAATAATACAGATGCTTCTACAAATGAAGCTTCAGAAGGTGTAGCTACAGACAACGTAAATGTTGCAAATAAAGAAAGCACAGAAGGAGAAGGTCAATGATAAAGTCAGGTGCAAATAAGGACAAGGTGGCTTATCTTACATCTCTTGCAGGTTTTTCCAATTTTTCATATGCATATTACATTGCCAAGCTCCACGCGGCGTTGGGAAAGCAGGTAATGCTCATTGATAACAGTGCGGGACATGAATTGTTCCGTACTGTAACAAGAGATGAAGATGTGGATGTTGGGGAGTCAAAGAATCTTGTATGTTTGACAGATGTAGGATACAGTCCTGAGCCATTTTCAAGAGTAGATGAGGTGATCATATGGCATGGGAAAGATATAGATAGCGAACTTTGGCAGTATTCAGATTTAAGGATTCTTTTTACTACCTATAACAAGTTTGATATTGAAAAGCTTAGAAGTTCATCGGATGTGATAAGAAAAGATGTACATCTTGTATTTGTTGATAGAGCAATAGGTATCACACCTGAGAAGAAGGTTGCAGATATTCTTATTATAGGAAAAGCAGATGTTTATACAGATTTAGGACATCAGATAGTTGATTATGACATTACGGACGCTGCCTGCTATCAGGGACTTGTTTACAACGGGCTTCAGGCATTTAAGAGTTTTACAAGGCCCTACAAGGATGTTGTGACGGAGGCCGTTGCTTATATAGATAGACGTACAGATAATAAAACAATCAATAAGTTTGCACAGAAGATATGTTAGGAGAAGATGATGGTAACAATAGTAAGAGGAACAAAAAGATCACATAACGGAGCAATGAAGGTTGCAGCGTGTATTGCATCAATGTCGGCTTTTGATCTTCATAGAAAAACTCTTATTCTACAGGTAGCTAATAACTTTTCTGATATAAGTTATGAACTTTCAGGATATGTGCCTTCTGATGAAGAAGAAACTTATGGATATGAGAATAACACCGATGAAACAGGAATTGATGCGCTTCTGGCAAGGGCAGCAACAGGTGCTATAACAGATAAACAGTTCGATGCATTGATTCTACCTATCTCAAAGGAACGACATGAACTGGATGTTGCTACCAGATCCAATACCGATAAGATTGAATATACAGTTTCAGAGAACATCCAGGTGCTTAAGCAGATCATAGAAAGTGCTGCAGGAAATACAGAAGCCGATGCACCGTATGATAATGTAATCATTCTTGCAAATGGCAAGAACGAGGAGCTTTTGGAACAGATAAGATCATTGGCAGACAATGAAGTAATCTGCGTAGGACAGAATGCTTCAGAACTTAAAGGAGAAAGTGTTGAAAAT
>JAGCXJ010000053.1 GCA_017961385.1 Lachnospiraceae bacterium | reverse complement strand
GGTCGTTCCGGTCTTTCCGCCTATTACCGTTAATGATTCCGGAGCATCAAAAGTACCATCGTGGAACTTGTTGGATGTCTTGACGCTAATCTCTTTTTCGGCGCCATTTTTGTCAGTTATAGTTGCCGAGAATTCTTTTAGCTGAATAATATCCAGGAATATCGGATAATGTATCGCTTCATTGGTTATAAGATACATATCATATACTGTCGTATAATGATCATCAGCAGTAAGTCCGTGCGGATTGACAAAATTTGAATTGGTCGCACCGATCCTCTTTGCCTCATTATTCATCAGTGTAGAAAACTCTTCAACTGAACCAGAAATATGCTCTGCAATAGCTATGCTTGCATCATTTGCCGATGGAAGAAGCATGAAACGAAGGGCCTGATCGAGCGTAAGCTTATCACCGGGCTTTAATCCGCAGGTAGAAGCGCCGCTCTCAAGATTAGTTATATTTTCAGAGCATATTATCGTATCTTCAAGATTTCCGTATTTGAGCGCACAGATAGCGGTCATTACCTTAGTAAGGCTTGCCGGGTTCATTCTCTCATGTACGCTTCTTGCATATAATACCTCTTTAGCGTTTACATCAAAGAGACCGCCGGCAGCGTTCTCCTCAAGTACAAAACCGCCTTTAGCACTTACGTCCTTATCCGTAACAGCGATATTGGTCGAGAACCCTTCAGCCCTGCTCTCAAGACCGGTTGCGGAAATATCGTTCGTAACCTTGTAATCGAGCGGTATCTTGCTTTCTCCGCATCCGCAGATGCTCACACAGATAAGAATGCACAAAACACAGTATGATATTATGCTTTTACGTTTATTTGTACATCTCACGCCACTCAAGATCTCCTCTGTCAAGAGATTTAATAAGCAATTCAGCCGTAGCAAGATTTGTTGCCAACGGAATATTATGAATATCACAAAGCTTAACTACATTGTTAACATCAGGCTCATGGCTTTTTGGATTAAGCGGATCTCTAAGGAATATAACAAGATCCATCTGGTTGTGCTCGATCTGAGCCCCTATCTGCTGTTCACCGCCAAGATGTCCTGCTAAAAACTTATGTACGCTTAAATTCGTTACCTCTTCAACGAGTCTGCCTGTAGTTCCCGTTGCGTACAGATTGTTTTTGCTCAGGATGCCTCTGTAGGCAATGCAGAAATTCTGCATCAGCTTCTTTTTTGCATCATGTGCAATAAGTGCAATGTTCATGTTGTTTACCCTTCTCTCTTTTACCCCGATTTAATGTGTTTTTGTTGTTTGAAGCCCCACATTAAGGACTACGCCTATCCCCATATACAGACTGACCAGGCTAGTCAAGCCGTAGCTTACAAACGGAAGCGGAATACCTGTGTTAGGCATTGAACCTGTTGCAACAGCTATGTTCATAAATGCCTGTATTGATATAAGCCCCGCCATGCCGCTGCAGATCAGCGCACCCATATCGTCCTTGGCATATCTTGCTATCTTAAAACATTCAATAGCTATGAGCAAAATCAGGACGATCACCGCCGCAGCGCCTATAAAACCAAGTTCTTCACCCACTATCGCATAAATAAAGTCTGTCTGAGGCTCTGAAATAAAGTTTCCGTTCTTAACTGATGAGATAACATTATTGTTGAGACCTTTTCCAAACAGCTGTCCCGAGCTTATGGCTATCGTAGAGTTGATCTGCTGATACGCTGTCGTATCGGCATATTTCTCGGGATTTAACCACGCAAGAATACGTCCGGTCTGATATCCTTTAAGGAAATTGTCATCCTCACGCAAAAGCAGTGAGAAAAAAATCACACTGGCCGGAATGGCTAAACCAAGAAAAGTAAAGACTACTTTATAGCTCAGACCACCAACAAAAAGCATGACACAGAACAAAAGAATGATCATGATAGATGTGGACAGATCAGGCTCAAGATATATAAGCAGAATAGGTCCCGCCAGTAAAAGCATCGCTGCGATTACAGTCGGCAGGGTGTTCATGGTTTTCTTATTTCTCATAATAAACTGAGCAAAGAATAAAATCAATAATATCTTTGCCAGCTCAGAAGGCTGAAACTGAAATCCGATATTTACCCATCTTTTGGCACCGTTTATCTCTTTTCCCAGTACCAGCACCATAAGCAAAAGCACGATGTTTAATCCGTAGATCACCCATCCCACATAGTAATAATATGAGTAATTTACCAGTGAGATGATGATCATCATAATGATACCGATTATGATACCGTACATCTGCCTGTCCTGGTATGATACTCTGGCGCTGCCGATGGCAAAATAGCCAAGTACAGATAAAGCAACAACAAAAAGTACAAGTTTGAAATTGAAATTCTTAAGTTTATATTGTCTTAGCATCTTTTATCATCAATAGCTGTTCAAGCGTACTCTCATCAAGATTTTCACAAATGATTCTTTCGCCGCTCTTTCTAAACATTACCGGTGAAAACCTTATCTTTTTCCCGAATCCGAGTTTGATCTTATCGTTAAACTTGGTCTTTGCTATGCTTATTGTCTTGGGATTTGGTCCCATGCAGATTATGATCGCATTTTCATCTCCGTTCATCCCTGCATAAACCTGTCCGGTCACACTTCCAAAGATGATCACATCGCCCTTAGCAGCAGCTGCGCCCCCAAGTTCTACATTTCCATAGATAACGAGGTTCTTTTCGCTTTCAACGATATCACCTTCGCATACATTTCCAACATATAGTCTGGTATTATTCTCGTTCTGCTCGCTTTCAACTCTCTTGAGCGCTTTAACATATTTTCTGTTTGTCTCTTCGTTCTTGCCGACAATGCAAAGCAGATTTATATCGCTATGCTCATTTATCGCAGTAACGATCTTTTTTTCCTCTTCTTAAGAAACGATACGATCTTCTATAGACAGAGCTACCTTTGCATTTTTGAAAAACTTTCTGGATTCCTCAAATTTTGTCTCAATATCAGACAATACATCTTCAAAATCCGCATTGGGATCAAGATGCAGTGCTATACCGTTTTGAAAACTCTTAATGTTTGAAAGGCTCATATCATTCTCCTTTGATTCTTAGTCGGCGTTTGTTATAGCAGCTTCCGGAACAGCAGCCGTACCGGTAAGGATCTCGTCTTCATCCTCTAATTTATAGTAATACTTATATATTTCCCTGGTCACATTTGCCGCATATTCCGAAGTATAGCCGAAAGCTATTCTCGTACATATCGTTATCTCCGGACTCTCGTATGGAGCATAGCTCACAAACAGCGCATGGTTGGTCCTGCTCTTGCTTTCCTGTGCAGTACCGGTTTTACCTGCGACGTTAACGCCCAGATTATTATAATATGCCTTCTTTAACACAACGTTTCTCATACCTCTGTGAATAGCATTCCAGTATGCCGTCGGCATATCAACGGTATTGTGAACAGAAGGTGAATACTCCACTATGATGTTTCCGTTCGAATCTGTGACCTTGTCTAGCAGCGACAGATTATAAACGGTTCCGCTGTTTGCGACTGCAGTAACATATCGTGCCAGTCCCACAGTAGTAAAGTTATTGGTACCTTGACCGATAGCAGACGGTACAGGCAGTTCATCAGAGCATTCCGGTTCAGATTCTTCTATCTCGATTCCGCTTTTTTCATTCAGTCCATACAGATAAGCGTATTTATTCAATCTGTTAAGACCTGTTGTTTCACTGTACTTGTCATCGATGATACTTAACTGGTATCCGACTTCATAAAAGAAGCTGTTGCATGAATTCTCTATACCGCCTGTTACATTCAAGCTTCCGTGCGATCCCGGATATATCCAGCAGTGATAAGGATTTTCCGTATTGAATCTGTCAAAATATCCCTTGCATGTGATCGTGCTTGTAGTGGTTACTACACCTTCTTCCAATGCCGCTGTAGCAGAAACCATCTTGAAAGTCGATCCCGGGGCTGTCTTTTGCTGCGTAGCATAATTCCACAGCGGTTTTGAAAGATCATTCTGAAGTCTTGCATAGTATTCCGAATCTATTGAATTTGCAAGTCTGTTGTTGTCATATGACGGATAGCTGACCAGAGCCAAAACCTCGCCATCAGTACTTGTTATAACACAGCTGGCAGAATATGGATCAAGTGCAAGCTGACCAGGTGTTATATAGAGGTTCTCTATCAGATAGATCATGAAATCATACGGAGAAGTCCTGCCGTCCAAAAACTTGTTCTTCTCCTCTTCAACGATCGAAATTATATCCTGTTCTATAAGGATCGAACAGATCTGTCTATAGGTTATCCTGTCACTGATGATCATATATTTTATCATCTTCTTTGAAAATGAATTGCTGTTTTCAAGATGTTCTATTATATAATCAACCAGTCTGTCATAAACTTCATCCGAACCGGAATATGAACTCTCCATGCCGATCTTTGTAACTTCTATCCAGTTCATAGAAATCGCATATCTTAAATACTCGGCAAGCGAGATTGTCTCTTCCGTCTTCCATGCAATATAAGTCTTGTCTTCCTTGTCTATCTCACTGTCCTTGGTGATTCCGTTTTCAGAGAGCATCGTTGTAATAAAGCTCTCATATACCTTGTATTCATCGGACAGATCCTTGTAGGGAGTCTCTTTCTGCGTAAGCTGAGCTCGCAGCTCGCCCATAACATCCTCCCTCTTTTTTACAAGAGCTTCATACACTGCCTTTTCATTTTCACCGGCTTCTTCATCATCTAGATGTGATATATCTATTACATTATTATTGAACAGCTGAAACAAGACATCGGTAATCGGAATTATGAAATTGCTGGCCTTTGTTGTCTCTGTCGGCTTGTATTCCCTGATATTCTGTATCTTGCTGACTAAGATTCCCGCCAGATACTGCTCTAAGATATTATAAGTTGCAACCTGAAGATCACGGTCTATGGTAAGATATACGTCATTGCCCGCAAGCGGCATGACGGTCTTTTTACTTTCTATGACCTTTCCCAGGTTGTTAACATATATCATTTCCCTGCCTTTTGTTCCGGCAAGGTATGTCTCCATTGTCTGTTCGATACCAGACTTTCCGACCATATCGTTTAAAGCATAATCTTTTCTGGCTTTGGTCGTCCTGATATTTTCATCTGTGATATCCATGTTGTTAAGCGTTTCAAGCTCTTCCTCGGATATCTTTCCTGTATATCCCATTATCTGGGCAAAGTATCTGCTGTCCTTGTATTTTCTGATACTGTCCTCGGCTACACTAATTCCGAGCAGTTCATCAGAGTTTTCAAGTATCGTTGCAACAGTTCTTTCATTTACATCTGCAGCTATTACCGTAGGGATATATTTCTGATAGGAGTTGAGTCTCATGGCATAACGAATAGTTACTAGCTGCAGTATCTGCTTTTTAGTAAAGCCCTTACCTACAATGAATGTATCATTCGGATTTTCAGGATCTGTATATTCTCCAATTCCGAATCTTGAATAAGCACACAGATAATCTATAACTTCCTGAGCTGATGCAGTCTCCTGCTCATATTTTAAGGAAGATATCTCCTTCTGACCGTAGACATCAGCAAGAAATCTTTTTAGCTTGGTGTCGCTTACTGTATATTCGTACTCATTGTCTTCGTTTAATATGATATTAAAATCGCCTATGGCTGAATCACCGTTTTTTTCGATGATGTCAATAACTCTTAAAAGAGTTGCGTTCATCTGCGCATTTCTATCTCTGCCTGACTCATATATATCCTCTATGGTGATATTGTATGCGAGTTCATTGTAAGCAAGCACTTTCCCGTTACGATCATAGATCCTTCCTCGGGAAGCATATATTGTTCTTTCTTTCTGTATCTTCAAAGTGAAATCATTAAGCGCTTCTTCACCGTGAACTATCTGCAGATAGAATATCCTTCCTATCAGGCCGCATCCCATAAGAAAAACAAAAATGAACAATACAAGCATACGGCCCTTTATGGAATTCATAAAGCTTTCGCTGTTCTTACTGTTCCTCAATGTATGTTTCTCCCATATGCTTAGCATCAAATATATCTATCTTTTCAAATATAAAATGAACGAACGGATATATGATGCAGGCAAGAACCGTAGTGTATATTAGCTCGGGAAGTATGATCCCTCTCAGATAGTAAAGATAATCAAATCTTCCCTTGAGCAGAAAGAATAGTATGTAACAGATATTTGAATATACAAAATCCGTACATACGATAAGCAGAAGCGGCAGCTTGATATCATGAGGGAACAGTATCTTTTCAAATGCCCCGTTTAAGTATCCCATGAACATATAGATGCATGCATACAGACCTATGATCTGTCCAAAGAATATGTCGGTAAGCAGGCCAAAAATAAATCCAAACCACATACCGGTCCTGTTTCCAAGCAAAAAACCGATAGTGGCTATCATAACTATCATAAGATTTGGCACTATCCCACCCATTGTAAATCTGCTCAGCAATGTTGACTGAAGCAGAAAACAAAGTATAAGGAGTATGATCGAAATGAATTCCTTCTTCATGCTATTCCACGTTCTCCTTAAGCTCCATAATGACCAAGACTTCTTCAAGGTGCTTAAAGTCAACAGCCGGTATAAGCGTACCGGACTTTGTCAGATTATTTGAATCGGTTGAAACATTTGATACATATCCGACTAAAAGTCCCGGAAGATATTTATCACTTATATTTGAAGTAACGATCTTGTCACCGATCGAAACTCTGTCATTATCATCGTATAGACGGCTGAATGTGATGAGGTTCTTGCTCATCATCTCAAGATCTCCGGTAACAAGAAGGATATCTCCGGTTGCTAGTACCATAGCACTCGTATTTACATTGTCGGAAATTATCGATGTTACCTTTGCATAATTTGGTCCAACTGAGACCACTCTTCCGACAAGACCGTTCCCGGCTATGATGTTGCAGTCTACCTGTACTCCGTCTTCGCTTCCTTTATCAATTATAAAATTTGAATACCAGTTTCCGGTGTCTCTTGCGATTATCCTGGCGCCTATCTTGGTATATTCCTCGTATTCCTTGTCGAGCTCATAAAGCTCACGAAGCTTGGTGAGTTCATATTTGTCCTGTCCAAGTTCGATATTTTCCTTTGTAAGCTCCTCGATCTGTTTCTTTAACTCCTCATTTTCCTGCATTACAAACTGAAGATTTTTAAAGTTTTCTGTTCTGTTAAGTATATATGAGCCAACTCCGGTAAGACCCTTTTGAAAGGGTACAACAACATAACCGCTTATGGTGTTAAGCGGTTTTGCAAAAATATCTGTCGAGAATGATATTACCATGGTTACTACGCACAGCAATGTCAGTATCAGCAACCAATATTTAGTTGGAAGAACGTAGTGTTCCCTTTTCTTCTTGACAATAGGACTCATCTGCCCATCCCTTCAATGACATAAGCAAGAGAATTAAACTTGGAATCCTTTATTACCTTAGCAAGTCCGAGAGCAACCGTTGTAGTCGGTTCCTCAGGAATATTTACCTTAAGATCTGTAACTCTCTCGATAAGAGGTGCAAGCCTTACAACCTGAGATGCTCCGCCTGTAAGATATATTCCCTGACGTCTGATGTCAGCGCCCAGTTCCGGCGGCGTACGTTCAAGTATTACCTTGATGTTATCGATGATCTGCGAGAAGAGCTCCATCAGAGACTCATCAAGCAGTTTTGTAGGGATCTGTCTTTCGATCGGCAATCCTGAAACGATATCTCTTCCGAAAACAAGAGCTGGTTCACCGGCTCTTTCGAGTTCCAGCATCTGTTCCATTGTTTTTTCAGCACTCTTTTCACCGATTATCAGACTGAATTCCTTTCTTATTGCATTTCTTATTGCTTCTCCGAACTTAAATCCGCCGACTTTTATAAGACGGCTTAAGACTATTCCGCCCAAAGAAAGAATGGATATCTCAGTTGTTGCATAGCCAACGTTAACTACCATCACACCCTGGCTGGTCTTTACGTCTATACCAAGTCCGAGTCCGTCAGCGATCGCTTTTTCAACAACCATTATCTTGTGAGCTTTTACACCGGATTCCTTTATCAGATCATAAAATGCCTTCTTTTCAACTTCAGTAACATCAGTAGGAACAGCAACATAGAAATCTGCAGGTTTCAGATTTCCCTTTGACAGATCAGTTATGAAATACTTTATTAGAGTCTCCATGTTCTGAATGTCTGCAATAACACCGTTGCATACCGGATATGAAGCCACAATGTTAGCTGGAGACTTTTCATACATCGCATATGCCGAATCACCGTAGGCTAAAAGATTTCTCTTATTCTCTATAGCGATCATATTTCTCTCGACAAATATGCTCTTGCTCTCCTCACTGAACATCTTTATATTACTCGTTCCGAGATCTAGACCAAAACTGTTAGCCACAAATAAGCTCCTTTCAAATATACTCCAAATTTTACTCAGAGATTTTTACCAGGCTCTTGCAAACTGTTAACACAAACATCTGATAATCCCTGAATCAATGATATCTATAAAGCTTACAGATAAATACTTAACTTTATAATTTTATCATAAAAGTCCTTTATCTGCCATAGTCTGATATGCTTTTAATATTCCTGCCTTGCCGTGCGGCCATGTAAGTCCGCCTTGAAAATACACAGCGTAAGGCGGTTTTATCGGGCCATCAGCTGACAGCTCGATAGAACTTCCGGAAACAAATGCTCCTGCAGCCATTATGACCTTCGCATCATACCCGGGCATATCCCAAGGCTCTGGTGTAACGAAGCTGTCAACAGGTGCTGCGGACTGAATACCTTCGCAGAATGCGCAGACACCCTCAGCAGTTGAAAGCGTTATAGCCTGGATTATGTCATGTCTTGATTCGGTCGAGTCAGGTATCACGGCAAAACCAGCCTGCTCAAAAAGATTGGCCGCAAATATTGCTGTCTTTAACGCGTTAGCAACAACAGTAGGTGCCAAGAACAGTCCCTGATAAAGATCCTTTAATACTCCCAGGCTTGCACCTACCTCTTTCCCCAGTCCCGGAGATGTAAGTCTGTAGGCAGCCTTCTCTATGCACTCTTTCTTTCCCGCTATATATCCGCCGATAGGAGCAAGTCCTCCTCCAGGATTCTTTATAAGACTGCCCACTACCATATCCGCACCGACATCGCTCGGTTCTATTCTTTCCACAAACTCTCCGTAGCAGTTATCTACCATGCAGATGATATCACTCTTTATTGATTTAACATATGCTATCAGCCTTCCAATCTCATCAACGCTGAACGTCTTTCTTGTCTGATAACCTTTTGATCTCTGGATAGTTACAAGTTTAGTTCTTTCATTTATCGCTTCTTTTATACCCTCGAAATCGAATTCGCTGTTCTCAAGCAGATCTACCTGTCTGTACGTAATACCATACTCTGCCAAAGAACCATTTCCTTCTCTTATACCGATCACTTCCTCAAGAGTATCGTAAGGTTTACCGACGGGGCTTAGCAGTTCATCACCAGGACGCAGATTACTCATAAGAGCAAGAGCAAGCGCATGTGTCCCGCAGGTTATCTGCGGTCTTACCAAAGCTGCTTCTGTATTGAATATATGAGCATAGACATCTTCTAGAGTATCCCTGCCTATGTCATTGTAGCCATAACCGGTCGTTCCCAATAGACATGCTTCAGAAACCCTGCACTCTCTTAGAGCATTTAGTACCTTTAGCTGATTGTATTCTGCATTCTCATCTATCTTTTCAAATCTTTCTTTTAAAGATCTGCAGATCATATTTCCGGTTTCAAGCGTCTGAGGACTTATTCCCAGATTTTCATACATCTCTTTCATATTTCTTATCTTTCTTCAAATTTACTTATCATGAAATCAAGCATAAGTTCTTCATCATAGTTATATTCATCCTTATTGATAAAGATCGTATCATCCTCATGCTTAAGCCATGTCAACTGCCGCTTGGCAAAATGCCTTGTATTTTTCTTAATATTCTCAATCGCTTCCTCCAGGCTGCATCTACCGTCAAGATACTCGAACAGTTCCTTGTATCCGATTCCCTGTCTTGAATTACACTCTTTAGAAAGATTCAGTTCATTTAGTCTTACAACCTCGTCAAGAAGCCCGTTATCCATCATAATGTCAACCCGTCTGTCGATGGATGCATATATGTTTTCTCTTTTATCATTCATCACAAAATAGCGATAATCATAAATCGCTTTTCTCTGTGACTGTTCAGTGTTATACTCTGAAAATTTCCTGCCTGTGAAATGATTGTACTCAAGAGCTCTTATCACACGCTTTTTGTTATTCTTATGAGTAGTCTTTGCATACTCATGATCGATCTGATCAAGCCTTTCATACAGTTCATCTTCAGAAAGCTCATTAAGCTTGTTTCTGTATGAATCGTCATGATCCTCTTCAGTGAAATCTATGCCGTATAAAAGCGCCTGAATATAAAAAGCCGTCCCTCCCACGATGATCGGAAGCTTTCCACGCTTGCAGATATCTTCGATCGCTTTGCCAGCCAGCTTTTGAAAAATCTGAACGTTAAAGTCTCTGTCAGGTTCAAGGATATCGATCAGATGATGTCTGATCCCTTCCATCTCATCAGGCTTGATCTTTGCGGATCCAATATCCATACCCTTATATACCTGCATGGAATCTGCACTTATTATCTCACCGTTTAATCTGTGAGCCATTTTTATTGAGATACTTGTCTTTCCGACAGCTGTAGGTCCGGAAATGATAACGATCTTTTTCATACTATACGTTTGAATTTCTTATCTAACTCATAGTGAGTCATTGTGATTATGGTCGGTCTGCCATGAGGACAGTTATACGGATTTTCAAGCGTCATGAGTTCTTTTAATAAAGTCCATACCTCATCCTGCGTCATTTCTGTATTTCCCTTCACGGCTGCTTTGCATGCCATTGTCGCAATTCTGTTATTAAAAACATCTGGAACCGCCCGTACACTGCCAAGCGCGCACAGTTCATCAAGAACTTCCAGAAAAACTTCTTTTTCATTAAGTCCATACAGATCGAGCGGCACAGTTCTTATTGCAACCTCTCCACCGCCAAAATCCTCTATTTCATAGCCTATTGCTTCAAATGATTCCCTAAATTTCTCCAGCATGCTCTTTTCGTTTCCGGAGAGAGTCAGGATGATAGGCGGATTCAGTTCCTGAGAATTGATCTCGCGATTCTTTAGCTTTTTCAAAATCGATTCATATTTGATCTTCTCATGAGCGGCATGCTGATCCATTATTAGCAGCTTGTCTTCATAAGTAAACATCCAGTACGTGTCAAATACCTGCCCTACTATCCTGTATTTTGCCATAGCATCTTCACTTAAAAGCTTTTCCTCAAAAAGGTTAAGCTGTATAGGATCCGATGCATAAACGACATCCTGTGCCTTTATAACATTCGAAACAAGCTTTGTCGGTATCTCTTCGTTATTGCCAAACAGTCTTGCAACTACCTGTTCCTTTGGTTCTGTAATGCTTTGAGCCTGTCTGTTTTCAGTGTCTTTCTGATCATCAAAATCATGATCATTGATCTCTTCGCTCTTTCTTATTACCTCAAAAGGCTCCGGTCCTCTTTCTCTGCTTGCCAGAGCCACCGGCTTTGCTTCTTGCTGCAGCAAAACCTCGGGCATCATCTCATTTACTCTTAATACACCTTCTATCGAAGACTCCAGAAAGTCGCTTATCAGCTCTTCATTATTAAACTTTATCTCCATCTTGGTCGGATGGACATTAACATCAAGGGCAGTCGTATCTACGTCTATATCTAGGACAAAGAAAGGGAACTTATGCTGCATGAGGTACTGCTTGTATCCAAGTTCGGCAGCATTAGAAAGCAGAGAACTCTTTATATATCTCTTGTTGACAAAGAACTTCTCAAAGTTTCTGTTTGATCGGTTTAAAACGGGTTTTCCGAGATATCCGTTCATACTGATACCTCGCATCTGCCTTGAGATCGGTATGAGTTCCTTTGCGATATCCCTGCCGTATATCCTGTAAATCACTTCCTTAAGATCACCGTCTCCGGATGTGTTAAACTTCATCTGGCCTGCATTTATGAACTTAAACGCAATATTTGGAGAAGACAGAGCAAGATGCTCGCATACATCACTTATATACCCGCCTTCCGTCAGAGAAGTCTTTAGGAACTTTCTTCTGGCAGGAGTATTGAAGAATATGTTTCTGACTATGATAGTCGTGCCGCACGGAACACCTACTTCGCTGAATTCCTTTTCCATGGCACCTTCGATCACATATCTGTTGCCGACAAGTTCATCCTTTGTTTTAGTCATTAGTTCGACCTGTGAAACGGCAGCTATGCTGGAGAGTGCTTCGCCCCTGAAACCAAGGCTGTGAAGAGTCTCAAGATCGTTAACATTTCTCAACTTGCTGGTAGCATGTCTGAAAAAGGCTTTCTTTATCTGGTCTTTAGGTATGCCTTCGCCGTTATCCGTAACCCTGATAAATGAAATACCGCCCTCCTTAATCTCCACCGTTATGGAAGTCGCACCTGCATCAATCGCATTTTCTACAAGTTCCTTCACGATGCTTGCCGGTCTTTCAATAACCTCGCCTGCAGCTATCTTGTCAATTGTTTCCTCATCCAATAGTTCGATCGTTGGCATTTTTTCCCCTTAATCAAATGAAAAACGGTTGTTTAGTTTGTTCTGAAGCTTATAAAGCGTGTTCATGGCATCAAGCGGAGTCATTGCTGTGATATCAAGGCTCTTTAATTCCTCTATGATATCTTCATCCTTTACAGTATCAAACAGCGACATCTGCGAAAGATCGACTTCATCCAGATGCTCCACTTTTACCTTCTTTGAGTTGTTTG
>JAGCXJ010000052.1 GCA_017961385.1 Lachnospiraceae bacterium | reverse complement strand
TAGGCATATTTGAACAATGATTCTATTTATTCTTCTATTTTTCTTCATCTTTATCTTGTACATCATCGGCGCTGTCTTCACTGCCTTTTACAAAGGATCTCTTAAAGCGGTCAAATACCTTTGAGAAGTCTGTCTCATAATCCTCATCCTCTGTATCTGCAAGCTCATCCTCTTCAAGCTTTGCAAGCAAAGTAACCTGCTCTTTGCTGACAGCAATCGCAAGATATTGCTTTCCGACCTTTACAATCTGCACAAACTGAGTGGGTGTCAGCCTCATGGTCTCGATAACCTTCATGTTTTTTCCGATCATCTGATGCTTCTGAAACCCTGCGACCCATTTGGTCACATATAAAGTGATAAACAGCACAGCTACAAATATGATCAGAACAGTTATCAGCTGAACAGCCGAATCAACCCCTCCGGCTTTACTTAAAAGCATATCAGCCCACTACTTTCTTAACAGCTTCCAATACTCTGTCTGCCTGGAAAGGCTTAACGATAAAGTCCTTTGCTCCAGCCTGGATCGACTCGATGACCATAGCCTGCTGTCCCATAGCAGAACACATGATAACCTTCGCGTTCGAATCTGCAGACTTTATAGCCTTAAGAGCCTCGATACCATCCATCTCCGGCATTGTGATATCCATGAGAACAAGATCGGGCTTAAGCTCGTTGTATTTCTCAACGCCCTTTGCTCCATTCTCTGCTTCGCCTGCAACATTATATCCGTTCTTTGTAAGGATATCCTTGATCATCATTCGCATAAATGCTGCATCATCACAAATAAGAATACTCTTTGCCATAGTTTCCATCTCCTGTTTCTTTATTTTATAATCTCAGTTACACGAATACCGAAACTTTCTTCGATAACGACAACTTCACCTTTTGCTACAAACTTTCCGTTGACCAAAACATCTATCGGTTCACCCGCAAGTCTTTCCAGTTCAATGATAGTACCCGGTGCAAAATCCAAGATATCCGAAATGTTCTTCTTGGTCCTTCCGAGTTCTACAGTTACCTCAAGCGGTACATCCATGATCAGGCCGATATTCTCGTTGGCCTGCATTGCGGTCACGTTTCCGGAAAACTGTTCGAATTGTGCAGGTTGATAATTCATGTTCATAGGCGGCATCTGATACATCGGCGGCATCTGATATCCCTGCATCATATTGGGATCGTAGTAAGGCTGTGACGGTGTAGGATACGGCGGAGGTACTGCCTGCGTAGGCGGTACGGCCTGTGTTGGCTGAGGCTGCGGTGCAGGTGCACTGGCTTCTACCTTTGGCGGCTCGTAACTTGCCGGTTCAGGTTTCTTCTCTTCAGGCTGCTGTATGCCTCCTCCAAGGAATGTAGCTACTATATCTCTTGCAAAAGCTATGGGATACAGCTGAAGTATCGTAGAATCAACAAGATCTCCGATCTGCATTCTGAATGCGATCTTTACAAATATTCCTGAAAGGAAATCTCCTGCATCTCCGCCAGGAAGCACTCCGTTTTCCATGTCGATCCTCTCAGCCTGCGGAGGTGATATGTCTATCATATTTCCGAGCATCTGAGAAAGCGATGTTGCAGATGATCCCATCATCTGGTTCATTGCCTCAGATATAGCGGACAGATGAAGCTCTCCGATCTCTCCGTCTGTATTGGTTCCGTCACCGCCCATCATGAGATCGGTGATTATCTTTACATCATCCTCTTTTAAAATAAGGATGTTGGAACCGTCTAAGCCCTTGGTGTATCTGATCTGTATGAGGATCGAAGGATCCTGTCTCTCCTTTGACAACTCCTCCCAGTTGCTAAGTGAAACAACCGGTGTTGTTATATTCACCTTAGTGTTAACAAGGGAATAGAGAGTAGTTGCGGATGTTCCCATGCTTATATTGGCAACTTCACCAATGGCGTCTTTTTCAACATCCGATAGTGTGTCTCCGTCTGCCGCAGTCGTTGTATCAAGTGATTCTGCGACAGGAGCATTATCGGCCGGCTGATCAGCTGACATTCCACTAAGCAAAGCATTTATCTCTTCCTGAGATAAGATACCATCCATGCTCCTATTCCTCCTCTCTTATGACTGATGTCACCCTGCAGGCATATTTATCGCCGCTCTTTCCGGGTGCAGCCATGAATTTTTTAATATTCCCAACGTATACCGGCAGCGGTTCATCGGCTTTTGTATCAAGCCTTATGATGTCTCCGCACTGAAGTCCCGCAAAGTCATTTACGGTTATGACACTCTTTCCAAGATATGCCGTGACCGGAACCTCAGCTCGCCTGATGAGCGATTCCACGTATACAGAAAAATCTTCCTCGTCGTTATCTTTCATTCTTGAATACCAGAACTTGGTATTCAGCTTTTCAATGACCTCCTCTATCGTAAAGAACGGAAGACATATATTCATGATGCCGTCAACATCACCGATGGTGATATTTAGAGTAACTATGGCTATCATGTCATTCGGTGCTATGATCTGTGCGAACTGCGGATTGGTCTCAAGTCTCTCAAGCATGGGATTCAAGTCCACCACGTTCTTCCACGGGTCTTTCATCAGCTGCATGCAAAGCACCATGATCTTTTCGATTATGACCAGCTCGATCTCTGAAAACTCCCTGGTCTTGTCAATAGGCATGCCCTTTCCGCCAAGCATTCTGTCAATGATCGCAAATCCAAGATTTGGTGAAAGCTCGATCATCATGGATCCCTTTAGCGGTTTAAAATCTACTATCCCAAGTATTACCGGATTGGATAATGCATTGGAAAACTCTGAGAACACGACCGTCTCGGAACTTGCCGTTGTTACGGATACGTTCTTTCTCAAGTAGAGAGGAAGGTTTGTCGAAAGCAATCTTCCGTAGTGCTCATATATGATCTCGAGTGTTCTCAAGTGTTCTTTTGAAAACTTTGAAGGACGGGCAAAATCATAATTGCGAACCAGCGCTTCGTCCTTGGTCTTTATATCTTCGGCATCAAGCTCACCACTGCTCAACGCATTTAACAGGCTGTCTATCTCGCTTTGAGATAATACCTCTCCCAAGCCGGCTCACCTCCCGTCGTTTTATGGTTTCATTTCTAGCTAAACATGATGTCTCTGAAAACTATGTTATAGACAAACTTTGATCCGTACATCTGCTGTATGGCTTCAAGTATCTCTTCTCTTAATCCGTCGGTATTGCTCTCAGCCTCTTCTATCGTGTGGCTTCCAACTACCTGGAAGATCTTGTCCTTGATCATATCTTCGTTATCACCAAGTGTTGCACTGTATTTTTCAAAGTCGGGATCCTTGGTGTTTAAAGAAAGCGATACGCTGACTATGCAGTAATGAGCTTTTCCGTCGGCTCCTTTTGC
>JAGCXJ010000051.1 GCA_017961385.1 Lachnospiraceae bacterium | reverse complement strand
GCTGCATGTATGACCTCAAATGATCTGAAGTACTCTTCTACTCTCTGACTGAAGAATTCTCCTGTAGGTATATCGAATTTCTTATCATAAAGATCCCTTCTGATAAATCCTCCCGCCTTTTCTCTGTGGCCTCCTCCGGATCCGACATTCTCTGCGATGAAAGCCGCAAGCTCGTTTGCATGAACTTCCTTAATGCAACTTCTTACGGAAAACTTATAGCCGTTTGGCCATTCATTGTAAACAATGCCCTCATCTACCTCTGCCACCTGTAAAAGGAAGTCGCTTATAAGTCCAAGGATGTTTGGATCGCACTGTTCAGACTTGATGATAGCAAATCTGTTCTCGGGATAGTAACGATATCCTCTCATGGCATTGCCCGCTATCTCAAGTTCATCAAGGGAGAAATTAGAGTTCTTTAAAAAATGTACAACTGACTTTTCATATGCAAGAAGATCTCTCATATCCTTGTCATAGGGATTATATATCTCGCTAAGCGAATTGGTGTCCGTATACAGGCCAAAGTAAAGACCCGTACATAGTTTTGCATCATCAAATACAAATCCCTCATCCTTTAAAAGCTTCCAGATGAGAGTAGAACAGCTTCCCATCTCAGAAACTATCTCACTAAGTTTTACATCACTTATCTCAACCTGATGATGATCAATGATAGCCTGATACTTTGAAGGGATCCTTGTCACATTTCCTGCACCGTACTGACAGTCTACCGTAAGAACAAGTCCTTCAAACTCATCAGCCTCCCATTTTGGTATGTGCTCAAGTTTATCCTTTATCTCAAGATAATCTGTCAAAAGCATCAGATTTGATTTCTGTATCGCATTGTTACCGCTATAGACAATCCTTACATTCTTGCCGTTAGCTTTAAAATACGTATACATTGCATAAGCCGATGCGATCGCATCCGCATCGGGATTGTCATGACACTGTACTATTATCGGATCATATTTAAGTAATTCAGATACTCTCATAAATCGTTCACACCTTCTTTAGTTTTGCAAACATGGCATACATTATCTTTCTTCCTGCCGTGTCAAAATCAACCGTAACCTTAAAATCCTTCACATCCTCTTCTATCGATACGACAGTTCCCGTGCCATACTTTATATGACTGACTCTGTCGCCTGATACGTAATCAAGGCTTTCTGCTTTTTTCATTCCCTTGGTAAGCGATAAGAATGATACCGCCGCATTTGTTACTTTCGCTTTCTGAGTGGATGCAACATGATCAACATCTATACTCTTATGTTTAGGCATAGTATTGTCAAACAGATCCTGGGGTATCTCTCTTATAAAGCGGCTTACCGGGTTATGCTGAAACTCTCCCCTGTTCATCCTTGTCTTTGAATAGGTGATTGTAAGTTCCTCTTTTGCTCTGGTGATGCCGACATAGGCCAGTCTTCTTTCTTCCTCGATAGCATCCATATCCGTATCCATTACAGACATGTAGCTCGGAAATATTCCGTCCTCGCATCCGGCGATATACACTCTGTCAAACTCCAGCCCCTTAGCTGCATGAAGTGTCATCAGTACCGCCTTGTCCGCACCCTCCTGCAAGCCATCTATATCACTGACGAGCGCCACTTCCTCTAAAAAGCCTGATAAAGTGGCATCTTCAGTATTATCTTCATAATACACTATCTTGTTGACAAGTTCATAGATGTTTTCTATGCGATCACCTGCATCGTCCTCTTCGCTCTCTTCAAGTTCTTTAACATAGCCAGTCTTTTCTATGATATCGGCAATAAGACCTCGCATACCGTATTCGGGTGCAGATGCCCTGAATACTCTGACCATGTTTACAAAGCCTTCGATCTTTTTGCTTGCCGCACCTATCGAAGGAATAGAGTCAACCTCTTCGCAGGCCTCATAAAACGAAAGACCGTGTTCTCTTGCATATCCGGCAATCTTATCGATAGTCGTCTGTCCTATCCCTCTTTTCGGTACGTTTATTATACGTCTTACCTGAAGATCATCCACGGCATTATCAACCATTCGAAGATATGCCAGCATGTCCTTTATCTCTTTTCTGTCGTAGAAATTTACACCGCCTACAAGATCATAAGGCATGCCGTTTCTTACAAACTGCTCCTCTATCATACGCGACTGGGCATTGGTCCTGTATAAGACTGCGCACTGCCCTGCCTTTGCAAGACCTTTCTTTACAGTCTTTGCTATATCGTCTGCGATATATTCAGCCTCTTCATAAGCAGTCTCAAACTGTCTGAAATGTATCCTGCTGCCTTCACCCTTATCGGTCCAGAGCGCCTTGTCCTTTCTTGAACTGTTGTTTTTTATCACAGCATTTGCCGCATCAAGTATGTTCTGAGTCGAGCGGTAGTTCTGTTCGAGCTTTACGACATAAGCGTCCTTAAAATGCTTCTCAAAATCAAGGATGTTTCTTATGTTCGCCCCCCTGAACTTGTAAATGGACTGATCATCGTCACCTACAACACAGAGATTTCTGTACTTTGATGCTAGCAGCCTTATCAGTTCATACTGAGCAGTATTGGTATCCTGATACTCATCAACCATGATATAGCGGAATCTTTCCTGATAATTGTTCAGTACTTCCGGATACTTCTTAAAGAGCTCTACAGTCTTTACTATGATGTCATCAAAATCAAGAGCATTGCTCCTTTTAAGAGCATCCTGATATTCCTTATAGCAGGCTGATATCCTTTGCTCCTCATATGTGGCGGCAAAGGCTTCATACTCATCGGGTCCCATAAGTTCATCCTTGCACGAACTGATCACGTTCAAGACCCTTTTTTCCTTTATCTGCTTGGGATCTATGTTTAGTGTTTTGAATACCTGCTTCATTACGGATTTGGAATCATCCGCATCATAGATGGTAAAGTTTGTATCATACCCCAGAAGCTCTATGTGTCTTCTTAAGATCCTGACGCATGTCGAATGAAATGTAGCGACCCATATCTGATCGGCGCCGAATCCCACCATCTTATCTATACGTTCACGCATCTCCCCGGCAGCCTTGTTTGTAAAAGTGATGGCCAATATATTAAACGGAGATACGTTTTTTTCCTCGATCATGTACGCGATCCTGTGGACAAGTACCCTTGTCTTTCCGCTGCCTGCACCTGCCAGTATAAGAAGCGGTCCTTCGGTATGCGTAACAGCGTCCTGCTGTT
>JAGCXJ010000050.1 GCA_017961385.1 Lachnospiraceae bacterium | reverse complement strand
CCACATCAGTTCCCGAGAAGTAGAACATGTAAGGCGAAGTGTTTATGGTTCTCAGTTCTCTGTATGTATCAAGAAGGCTTCCCTCAAAGGGAGCGCTCAGTCTGTTTGACAGAACTATCTGGAAGATATCTCCCTCCCTTATATAGTTCTTGGCATCCGTTACCATCTGACAGAATCTTTCCTTGTCAAACAGAGGCTTTATCTGACCTAACAGCCTGCTTGCCGGCTCTTCTTTCTTCTTTCCGTTTCTTAAAAGATCCGCTATCCTCTTAAGCTCGCCCTTTGCTCTTTCATATTCGTTTTCGATATCGCTTAGCTTTATGTTTGCGATAAGATGTATCTTCTGACTTAAATTGTCAAAAGCTATTACCTTGTCAAAGAGCATCAGATCGACATCTTTAAACTCATTCTCATCTTCAAGGCTGCTTCTTATGGTAGGCTCACTGTAGCCGAAGTATTCGAATGAAAAGTATCCTACGAGTCCGCCCGTAAAGAAGTTGAGTTCCTCAACTCTCGGGCTTTTGTACTCTGCCATGATCTTTCTTATCTCGCTTGAAGGATCATCGGTCTTAATCGTTTTATCTCCTGCAGTAAGCACTCCGTCCTTGCAGGTGATAAGCATCTTTGGCTCGAAACCTAAGAACGTGTATCTTCCCCATGTCTCGTCAGCCTTTGCAGACTCAAGCATATATACATGATCAGATGCATTCTTGAGTATCCTTAAAGCCTCGATCGGTGTAATGAAGTCAGACAGTATCTGAGTGCTCACGGGTACGACCGTATACTCACCTGTCTTTGATATTTCCTTTATCCTGTTTAGATCCGGTATCAGATTCATATCTTTTCTCCCTAAATGTATTCGGCGATGTTAAGTATCAGCTTCTCTGTCTTTTCCCATCCGAGACACGCATCGGTTATCGACCTGCCGTAGACTCCTCCGCCTATCTCCTGGCATCCGTCCTCTATGTAGCTCTCTACCATGAAGCCCTTAAGTATCTTTGTTATCCTGTCGCTGTGCTTTGCGCTGTTTAAAACATCCTTTATGATACGGGGCTGCTCGAACGGATCCTTTCCTGAGTTTGAATGGTTGCAGTCTATTATCACTGCAGGGTTCTTAAGCTCTCTCTCGTCGTAGCAGTCGCACAGTCTTATCAGATCCTCGTAGTGGTAGTTCTGCTGCGGCTGTCCGTGCTTGTTTGTGGAGCCTCTAAGGATCGCATGTGCATGGTCATTACCCATTGAGTGGACCTCCCATCCTCTGTATATGAATGTGTGAGGATGCTGGGCTGCAAGGATCGCATTCATCATTACCGTGTAGTCACCGCTTGTCGGGTTCTTCATGCCTACCGGCATGTCTACTCCGCTGGCTACCAGTCTGTGCTGCTGGTCTTCAACGGATCTTGCTCCCACTGCTACATATCCTAAAAGGTCATCCAGGTACTGGTAGTTTTCCGGATAGAGCATCTCATCGGCACAGGCAAAGCCCGTTTCTCTTACAGCTCTTAGATGCATATGTCTTGTAGCGGCTATTCCCTTGAACAGGTCAGACTTGCCGTTCGGATCGGGCTGGTGAAGCATTCCCTTGTATCCTTCTCCCGTTGTCCTTGGCTTGTTCGTATATATCCTGGGAACAATTAAGATCTTGTCCTCAACCTTTTCCTGCAGGGGACACAGCCTTGATATGTAGTCGATGACGCTGTCCTCGTTATCAGCGCTGCAGGGCCCTATGATAAGAAGCAGCCTGTCATTTCTTCCTTCAAAGATAGCCTGGATCTGTGCTCTCTTTTCTTCAATGACAGCTCCCATCTTTAAAGTCATCGGATACATCTCCTTGACCTCCATGGGCAGGGCGAGCTTTTTTTCGAATTCCATGCTCATAATAATCCTCCGTTTCGCAATAAAAAACGGCCCTATCCGATAAAGGATAGAGCCGATTGGCATTCATATTTTGCTAATGTTGGTTTCTATTCTTTATCACAGTATTGTTTTGTCTGCATAATAAACCACCACGCAAAAAAGCCTGCAAAAGAAAACAGGCTGAAGAATACAGAATATGCATTTGTCATGGCGCTTGTGTTTATCATACTTGTACCTGACTGTGATAAATTATCTGCTAAAAAACATAACACGGCAAAAGTAGCGTTGTCAACACATTTTTTTATTGTATGTTTGAGATATTTATTTTATCATAAGAACAGAGGGTTTGAGGAAGTCTGAAATGAAAAAGAAGATCGCGATCTTTACAACAGGATGGGGCAGTGAGATACTTTCGCAGTTTCTTAAAGGGATGATAGCTTCCCTTAAGGATGAGCGTGTCGATCTGTTCCTTTTTACATGTTATCCGACATATATAGATACAGCTCCCGTAAAAAAGGGAGAGCTGAACATCTTTACGCTGCCGGATCTTAACGATTTTGACGGTGTGATCATCTTCTGCAGCGGCCTTGGCTTTGACGAAGAGATCGACAAGATAATAGAAAGAGCAAAAAAGGCTGATGTTCCGATCATCCTGCAGGGCGGAAAAAGAGATGGGCTTAGCTATATAGGAAGCGATAACTACTATGCCACAAAGTCGATGTGTGATCATCTTTACAATGAGCATCACATAAAAAGCATCGTCTTTATAGCAGGCTCGAAGGATTCTCTCGATTCGGAGCTGCGCCTTAAGGCGGTAAAAGACTATCTTGAAGAGAAGGGTGATAGCGACAGTCTTTTAGACGTTTACTATACCAGATGGGAAAATGCTGCGGCAGACCGCTACATCACTAGATACATAGAGGAAAAGAAGCCTTTCCCCGATGCGTTCATCTGTGCAAATGACGGACTTGCGATGCAGACATGCACCACGCTGTTTGAAAACGGCTATGAAGTGCCAAGAGACGTACTAGTAACGGGATATGACTACATAGATGACGGCCAGATATTCGATCCTTCGATAGCAAGCGTCGATCAGTGCTTTTCAAAGATGGGCGAGGCATGCGGCAGTCTGTGGCTTGATCTTATATCAGGAAAGACTGAATGCGAATCCGTTGTCATCCCGTGTGAATTCATCCCGGGCGAGAGCTGCAACTGCTACGAGCACAGAGACAGCAACGAGGTAAGAAGGAGATTCGGACGTGAAGCCTTTTCGAAGCGTTCGACAACGACTTACTTTAACAGGAAATTAAGCATGATAGACTCGACTGTCCTGTCATGTCTGACATTCAATGAATTCATGGAAAGCCTTCACAGGCTCTTGACCCTTGATCATAACTTTGAAGGCGATTCATTCCATGTCCTGCTTGAGCCAAACTTCGGGCTCTCCATATATGATACGAATATAAAGCTTAAGAAAACAGGCTACAGCAAGAGCCTGGATGTCCTCTATTCAACAGAGGACGGGATCGTCTATGACAGTAATCAGTTTGCATCAAAGGATCTGGTACCGAACTATGACAGGGAAGGAAAGAATCACCTCTATGTATTCCTTCCTCTTCACGAGGCGGATGATGCATTCGGCTATATAATCTTCAGAGACTGCATGGACAAGGTAGAGAATCACTTCCTTCAGACATACCAGAGCAGGATGAGCCTTGTATTTGACAAGTTCCGTCATGCACTGAGCTTAGATCTTATAAACAAGAGGCTCATTGAGGTCATGAGACGTGATCCTCTTACCAATGTAAACAACCGTATCGCATTCGAGGATAAGGAGAAGTTTTTGCAGGCAGAGATCAATTCCGAGTCCGGATGTGATTTTGCGATCGCGATGTTTGATGTAAATAATCTAAAGCTCATAAACGATTCATGCGGCCATGACGTGGGTGACACTTATCTTATAAGAGCATGCCGTCTCATATGCAACGTATTCAAGCACTCTCCCGTCTACAGGATAGGCGGTGATGAATTCGTGGCAGTGCTCACGGGTTCTGATTACGAGATAAGAGACGAGCTAGTAAAGAAGCTCTCTGACAGTCTCTCGCCGTACAGCAAGACTCTTCCTCTTGCCGATGATTTTGTATCTGTAGCATGCGGTCTTGCCTGCTATGAAAGAGGAAAGGATCTTTCAATAAGCGATATAGTAAAGCGCGCGGATGATCTGATGTACAAAGACAAGGCAAGGATAAAAGGACTATAACAAAAAGCCCCGACAGGGGCTTTTCTTATTGTCTTAAACTATGTAGTTATGCGCCTGACGGTCAAACATCTCTCTGTATCTTCCGTTTAATCCCATCAGTTCATCATGTGTTCCCTGCTCTTTTATAGTCCCGTTCTCAAACAGATATATCCTGTCTGCCATTCGCGTGGTGGACAAGCGGTGCGATATGAATATGACAGTATCGTTTACTGCGTGATCTATAAGGTTCTTGTTAAGCCTGTATTCAGAAACAGGGTCAAGAGCGCTTGAGGGTTCATCAAGTATCGATATCGCTCTGTCAGAGTCGTTTATGAATACACTCGATATCGCTATCTTCTGGCTCTCGCCGCCCGAAAGCGCAGTTCCCTCATCCGAAAATTCTCTGGTAAGGTCTGTATATATCCCGTCTTTTAACTTATCTAGCTTATTTGAAAAATCAGCCTTTTTAAGAGCATCTAAAATGTCCTTTTCATCTTTTTTGTCAAACTGTCTTAAGAGCACGTTCTGGGCAAGGCTTGTCGCATAGATGTTGTAGTCCTGGAAAACAGCGCTTATCTTTTTTCGATACTTTCCTATATCGTATTCTCTGATAT
>JAGCXJ010000049.1 GCA_017961385.1 Lachnospiraceae bacterium | reverse complement strand
GGGTACAGTTTGCAAACGCAGGATGTCCTCTTCTCGGTTACAGAAAATACGGTAACGAAAGATCGATAAAATACAGTGATACACAGAATATCGATTCTGTAAGGCTAATGGCATACAAGCTGATATTCAATGATCCAAAGGATGGAAAAAAGGTTTCGTGCACCCGCACGTGAATATTTGTTTAAATTGCACAAAAACAACGGCTTTAGATTATACAATTTGTCGAAAAGATGACTTGTATAATCTTTTTTTATGCCTCATAATACGGCTTGTAAAGAGAAAACGAGTAGAAAAAAGATCATGAAGGAGAGAATGATGATGAAGAAGATTATTATGACATTGGTTGCAGGCGTTATGACTATGGCTATGCTCACAGGGTGCGGAGAAGCTGCTGATACAGCTGCCGATAATGCTGTTGAGGATGTAAAGACGTATGCTGACTCTTCTGCTTTTTCAGGAAATGACAAGTATGACGAGATAGCAAAGACTCTTACAAAGGCATATGCAGGAACGACTGATACAGATAAACTGGTATATTATGTTGTGAATGAGGACGAGACAAGAGCGATACTCTGCATGAGGGAAAACAGTGCACAGGCAGATCCTCATGCTATCATGCTGATCGGTGATGTTACAGACAACGGTGACGGAACATACACTCTTTTAGATGTTTCAACATGGGAGGCACTTACTTACAAGGTATCCGTTACAGAGGAAATGGGTGAGGAAGCCTATACTATAACATTCAACGGACTCAACGATACGGCTTCAATGTTTACTGCAAATCTTGACTCTGTATTTGAGAAGATCAGCGAGTTCTAAGAAAACAGCTTATAAAGGATGCGGGACTTTGAGCAATTGCTCTGAGTCCCGTTTTTGTTTACTTGCAGGTTTTTTTCAGTATTGCTATAATATCTCCTGAGCGCAATTTACAGAAAAGACACCTTTGAGGTTTATATAAGGAGGCCGATATGGCAGAAAAGAAATTAGTAGAAGCGATAACATCGATGAATGAGGATTTTGCCCAGTGGTATACGGATGTGGTAAAGAAGGCGGAACTCATTGATTATTCGAATGTAAAGGGATGCATGGTCATCAAGCCTGCCGGTTATGCCATCTGGGAAAACATCCAGAGAGAACTTGACAGAAGATTCAAGGAAACCGGTGTAGAAAACGTATATATGCCCATGTTCATTCCGGAGAGTCTTCTTCAGAAGGAAAAGGATCATGTAGAGGGATTTGCACCCGAGGTAGCATGGGTGACGCACGGCGGACTTAATCCGCTCCAGGAGAGGATGTGTGTTAGACCTACATCGGAGACTCTTTTCTGCGATTTCTATAAAGGTGACATACAGTCATACAGAGATCTTCCGAAGGTATACAATCAGTGGTGCTCTGTAGTTCGCTGGGAGAAGGAGACAAGACCTTTCCTGCGTTCCAGAGAGTTTTTGTGGCAGGAAGGCCATACCGCACATGCTACTGAAGAAGAGGCCGTTGAACGTACGGAACAGATGCTCGATGTATATGCCGATTTCTGCAAGGAGGTTCTTTCAATACCTGTTGTAAAGGGACGCAAGACCGAAAAGGAGAAGTTTGCAGGTGCGGTCGCTACATATACGATAGAGGCACTCATGCATGACGGAAAAGCTCTTCAGTCAGGAACAAGCCATAACTTCGGAACGGGTTTTGCCGAAGCATTCGGTATACAGTAGACAGATAAAGAGAACAAGCTGCAGTATGTGCATCAGACATCTTGGGGTTTGTCTACACGTATCTTCGGTGCCATCATCATGGTCCATGGCGATGATTCAGGGCTTGTACTTCCACCTGCTATCGCACCCACTCAGGTCATGGTCATTCCGATCCAGCAGAAGAAGGAAGGCGTACTTGACAAGGCTTATGAATTAAAAGAGACTCTTATAAGATCAGGATTCAGGACAAAGGTAGACGACAGTGACAAGTCACCGGGATTCAAGTTCAGCGAGCAGGAGATGCGCGGTATCCCTGTAAGAGTTGAGATAGGTCCGAGAGATATAGAGAACGGAAAGTGCCTGATCTGCAGAAGAGACAATGGTGAAAAGATCGAGGTAGCCCTTGATGAACTTTCAGATACGATCGCAAAGCTTCTTGTTCAGATCCAGCAGGATATGTATGACAGGGCAAAAAAGCATCTTGAGGAGCATACATATGAAGCTACCACTAAGGAAGAATTCGAAAAGATATTTGCTGAAAGATCAGGATTTGTAAAGGCTATGTGGTGCGGCGAGACTGAGTGTGAAGAAAAGATCAAGGAAGATATGGCCGTTACCAGCAGATGCATGCCTTTCGAGCAGAAGTGTCTTTCAGATAAATGTGTTTACTGCAATAAGCCCGCCAAGAAGATGGTATACTGGGGCAGAGCTTATTAGGATATGGGAAAGAAGGTATCATAATGAATGTATTGGTAATAAACTGCGGAAGTTCATCACTTAAGTATCAGCTCATCTCTTCGGATACAGAAGAAGTTTTAGCCAAGGGACTGTGCGAGCGCATAGGCATCGAGGGAAGCGCCATCACTCATCAGCCGGCAGGAAAGGACAAGGTAACGACCAGGGTAGATATGCCTGATCATACATCTGCCGTAAAGTACGTTATAGAAAAGCTGACAGATCCTTCTGTCGGAGTTGTAGGCTCCCTTGACGAGATCGATGCCGTAGGTCATCGTATAGTTCACGGCGGCGAGAGATTCAATACGTCGGTTGTAATAAATGACGAGGTTATAAAGGCTATAGAGGAATGCAATGATCTGGCGCCTCTGCATAATCCAGCAAACCTTATCGGCATAAATGCATGCAAAAAACTCATGCCAAATGTGCCTATGGTAGCAGTGTTTGATACTGCATTCCATCAGACAATGCCCAAGAAGGCATTTTTATACGGACTGCCGTATGAATATTATGAGAAGTATAAAGTAAGAAGATACGGCTTCCATGGAACAAGCCATGATTTCGTTTCTGATAGAGCGGCTCAGATGTTAAACAAAAAGAGAGAAGATCTTAAGATCATCGTATGCCACCTTGGAAACGGTGCATCTGTAACTGCTGTAGACCATGGAAAGTCAATAGATACTTCAATGGGTCTGACACCCCTTGAAGGACTTATAATGGGAACACGATCTGGTGATATCGATCCTGCGATCATAAGCTTTATTGCTGACAAGGAAAATATCTCAGCCGATGATATGATAAACGTCTGCAACAAGAAATCCGGCGTACTCGGCCTTTCAGGAGGTATCTCGAGCGATTTCAGGGATCTTGCACAAGCTGCTGAGAGCAATGATCAGAAAGCGATCGATGCTCTTGATACATATGCGTACAGGGTAGCTAAGTATATCGGAGCCTACGCCATGGCTATGAAGGGTGTAGATGTGATCGCCTTTACAGCAGGCATCGGCGAGAACAACTGCCAGATGAGAGCAGCGATATGTGATTACGTGACATGGCTTGGAACAAGCATAGATCCCGAAAAGAATGCGATAAGGGGTGAAGAGGTTATCTTGTCAAAGCCTTCCGACAAGGTCGCAGTCATGGTCGTACCGACCAACGAGGAGCTTGCTATTGCAAGAGAAACAGTTCGTCTAGTAAAATAGATACAGACGGATAAGAATTCAATCAGACTATTAAGAGAGTTCCTGTCGGGACTCTCTTTTTGAAAGAAGAAACAGCTAATGCACAGAATAGATCTACCGGATAATGTAAAACAGATACTAGCTACATTAAAGGATGCGGGGTATGAAGGATATGTTGTCGGCGGATGTGTCAGAGACAGTCTGCTGAACAGACAGCCTGATGACTGGGACATCACGACAAATGCCAGGCCGCTTCAGATAAAGGAGCTGTTCAAAAGGACTGTCGATACCGGTATACAGCACGGGACGGTAACGGTTCTTGCAGGCAATGATACCTATGAGGTCACTACTTATCGTATTGACGGTGAATATGAGGATAACAGGCATCCAAAGAAAGTGGAATTTACCGCAGATCTTGTAGAGGATCTTAAGCGCAGAGATTTTACTATCAATGCTATGGCATACAATGACAGCGAAGGTCTGATCGATGAGTTTGACGGCATAGGCGATCTTAACGCGGGCATCATCAGATGCGTCGGTGATCCAAGGGAGCGATTTAATGAAGATGCTCTCAGGATAATGAGAGCCGTAAGATTCAGTGCTCAGCTTGGATATGTAATAGAGGAAAAGACTCTCAGTGCTATAAGAGAGCTTTCACCGAATTTAAGAAACATAAGCGCCGAGAGGATCAATACCGAACTGACCAAGCTTATAGTATCACCAAATCCCGGTCATTTAAGGATCATGTATGAGACAGGGATATGCGATATCATACTGCCTGAGCTGTCAGAGGTGATGAACCTGGAACAGAACAATCCTCACCACTGCTACAGTGTAGGTGAGCATATCATTAAGTCTGTTGAAGCGATTAAACCCGATAGGGCTCTTCGCTATGCAATGCTTTTTCATGATCTTGGAAAGAAAGATACCAGGACTACGGATGAAGACGGGATAGATCATTTTCGCGGTCATGTTCAGCTTTCGGCTCAGATGGCTGTAGATATAGCTCACAGGTTAAAGTTTGACAATGCGACCATATCAAAAGTAAAGAAGCTAGCGGCTTATCATGATGTCAAGATCGAGCTTAAGCCTAAATATGTCAGAAGGATGATGAACAGGCTTGGAAGCGATGACTTTGCTGATCTTATAAAAGTTAAGCAGGCCGATATGGAAGCTCAGAGCGATTATAAAAGGAAAGAAAAGCAGACAGAGATAGATGAGCTCAAAGCATTGTATGAGCAGATAATAAAAGACGGCGACTGCGTTAAAACATCGGATCTTGCGATCAATGGAAAAGATCTTATAGACAGGGGTGTGGATCAGGGGCCTGAGATAGGGAGCATTTTAAACAGGCTTCTTGAAAAGGTCATGGATGATCCCACGCTTAATACAAAAGAGAAACTGACGGAGCTTCTTGATGAGATTTTATAGTCTTTTAAAAAAACTTAATATAAGAAGCATTATCGCATCCCTTGCCATAGTCGGCTTTTGCATGTTTATCGCAGCTTGTGCGGATAGTGATCCTGAAAATGTCGAGACCATTAGCGATAAGACATCGGTAGAGGGATTTGTCATGCCAAAGGCAGGGACGTTTGACAGTGCAGATTCTAAAGCTGTCGTTGTATCGATTGACAAGGAAAAAAACACCTGCACGCTCTATAACAGGACGGTCGGGAAAAACTATACTCTCACCTATGACGGCACATCCAAGATATATGACAAATACGGCTCGCTCACAGTCATTGATCAGATATCTGCAGGTGATGTTGTTGATGTGACATTTTTAAAGAGCAAAAAACTCCTAAACAGCATGACCAAGTCAGCGGATATATGGGTATATGACGATGTGAGTGATTTCGAGATAGATGCATTAAACGGACGCATGGTCATCGACGGAGCCGAATACCGGTTTAAGGAAGATCTTCTGATATTTGCCGGACAGGGTAAAGCCCAGCTCATGGATATCAACAGCTGTGACAGACTGAAAGTTATCGGAAACGACAGAAACATATACAGCATTACGATCGAGCAGGGGCATGGCTATCTGAGACTCAAGGGACAGGATTACTTTGAGGGAGGATGGATAGAAGTAGGCAAGATCATAAAGACCGTAAATAATGACATGCTGCTTGCCGTACCGGTCGGAAAGTATGATATAAAGCTGAAAAACGGCGAGTATGAAGGAGTAAGGAATGTAGTTATAGAGAGCAACAAGGAAACAGTCTTGGATGTTAGCGATATGGTCGTAGTTGACAGCACCATGTACGGTACGCTCATTCTTGTGACCGATCCTTCAGATGCCGAAGTTTTTGTTGACGGCAAAGAGGCGGATATATCAAAGCCGTTAAGCCTTGAATACGGAATTCATCAGCTGATAGTCAGAAAAGAAGGATATGAATCTCTTACTCAGTATATAAAAGTGGGACAGGAAAGCGCGACTCTTGAGATAGCACTGGATAAAAAGAAGGATTATTCAGCAAAGGATACACCGAATGCCTCACCTTCTCCAGTGGTAACGAGCGTGGTAACACAGGCGGCCGTGGTAAACAATACAAGCGACTATCGGGTAACGATAGAAGCGCCTGAACAGACAGAGGTCTATGTCGACGGAAGCTATATAGGAATAGTCCCGGCAAGCTTTGCAAAAAGCGAGGGAACACATGTAATAACACTGCGAAAAGACGGCTATGTTACACGCAGTTATACCATAGCTTTGGACGGTGTTTTAAGAAATGAAACATTTTCGTTTGCGACGCTTGAAAAAATCGAATAAAAATGCCTAAAATTCAAGGAAATTACGTTAAATTCATTGACAAAACATCCAAAAAATAGTAGTCTCTTTATAGACGTTTTAAGCGCCTAAATAATCTCATATTCAAAATGGAGGAGAGTTAGAATGAACAAAACAGAATTAGTTGCAGCTATGGCTGAGCAGGCCGGCATTTCTAAGAAGGACGCTGAAGCAGCATTGAAGGCATTCACAGATACTGTTTCTAAGGAACTCAAGAAGGGTGGAAAGGTTCAGTTGGTTGGCTTTGGTACATTCGAGACAAGTACAAGAGCAGCTAGAACAGGAAGAAATCCTCAGACTGGTAAGGAGATGAAGATCAAAGCTTCTAAGGCTCCTAAGTTTAAGGCTGGTAAGGCTTTAAAGGATTTAGTTAACAAGAAATAAGTTGATGAGATCGCGGAGGTAAGTAACTATGTTACTTACCTCTATTTAGATTTATAACCAACACATGGCTATTGGAATCTTTAATAGAGTTATTTATTTTACATTGAAATTTATCTCTACATATTTCACAATCTTCCTCTACGTCAATATAATCATTTAACAAAAAATTAAAATTATTCTTTAAAGATATATCCTTTAATTTTCCTTCTAATACTATAGATTTGTTAACTTGTTGCTGAATATATAAATTAATAATTGGCCTTTGTTCATAATAATAAGATATTACTTCACATTGAGTACAAGTTTTTCTAATTTGATAATTAACAAAAAATAAGTCTGAAATTTCTGTTTTGTTATTTTTAATTGTTTCTTTAAAAACACTATAAGCGTCATCTATTATATATCTAT
>JAGCXJ010000048.1 GCA_017961385.1 Lachnospiraceae bacterium | reverse complement strand
GGCATCGATAGCCGTGAAGTTTTCAGCTGTCCTTGCTGCCGTCTCGCCCTGGATCTTGTTTGTCTCGATCAGAGAGTTGATCTTGTCCACCATTGTATTAAGCTGAGAGGAAATATTGCTTATAAGCTCATTTATGTCTGAAGTAGCACTTGTTGTCTGACCGGCCAGATTTGATATCTCGCTGGCTACAACTGCAAATCCGCGTCCTGCTTCTCCCGCTCTTGCTGCTTCTATTGAAGCATTTAATGCAAGCAGGCTTGTCTGTGAAGCTACGCTGTTGATAAGCTCTGTGATGGAATTCATCTTGTTTGTGTATTCCGTAAATGCATCCAGAGCTCCGATAACATCATTTCCGGCCTTCTCTGATTCTGCTACAAGCTTTGTAAGATTGTCTATCTGACCGCGACCGTCCGATACAGCTGCAATGGACCTGTCCATATATGAGCTTATCTCTTCAACGGCTCCCTCAACAGATCCGATTGAATCCTGTATCTGCTCGGTCTTAAGAAGCTGATTCTGGATCGCCTCTGCAGATTCATTCGTACCCGAGCTTACCTCTGACATTGAATTTAAGGTCTGCTCCATGGATGTATTTAGATTGACCATCTTGACATCCATGAGTTCAACATTATCGGACATCTCTTTGGAGATTCCCAGGATATCATCCAGTATCCCGTTTATCTTGTTCTTCTCAAGTGTGAGTCTTGCTGTCCTGATCTCACTAAAAAGACCATATACTCTGTTGATCATAACAAAGAATACTACACACATGATCATCAGAAGGACCTGTATCTCATAGCTTACGATATTCTCTGCAGATGTATTCTTTCTGATAACGATCTCATATCCTACATCGAATACATTCTCCAGTATGATCCCGACTCCGACGATATAGACAAATCGCACGTTATTGAAGAGCATGCATATGAGCAACATGGGAAGCGCATACGTGAATACGAGGTTGTTATTTGCCGTAAAGAGCACTGTAGTATACAGAACGGCAAATCCTATACCGATGATCCTCATGACCAGTGTCTCGTCGTCAGGCTTTTTTGCATATGCCAAGCGAGCCAGTACGAGCGGTATCATACACATGGCAAGAACAAGTATGGTATATCCCACAGTCCTGTTGCCCTTTATCAGCTCAAGCAGATATGCAAGTGCTATGATAATGAGCAGTATGGTCTGACATGTGACACCGGTTTTGTTGGCCTTTTGTATCTCAGATATTGCCGCCTTCTGTTGCAGTTCAGAATAGTTCTCATTCATAAGCTGTTTATCCTCCAATTTGTTCAGGATTTCAGCATGGACATGATCTTGTCATAATTGCCAGGGATATGAGGAAAAACACAGTCAATACAGCTCTTGATGAGTTTTCCGTTCTTTTCTGTCATCTTGTAGTTACCTGGACAGTCCCTGTCATAGAGCGGGCAGAAACAGAAAAGACAGTTTATATCCTCTGCACATTTATGGCACGGATAAAACTCGCATTCCTTATTGGCAAAAAATCTTGCATTATTTTCCATTACTGTAATCCTTTGCTGCTTCAGTAAATCCATTAACCAGTTTACTACATGAACCGTAATAAAAGTGTGGGTAACCCCACAGTTTTCTTTCATCACAAATAATTGCATTCCATTCAGCTTTTGAAACAGGCTTTTTTACAGGATGATCACATGAGACCGTACTGTCATAATAATGGAATTCATGCCCTTTCATGCCTCTTATATCTGTATTGAAAGCCTTTATTGGCATATCACTGACCTGCATGTAACCGAATCTTACAAGATGACCTGTGTATGTGCATTCCCCGTCAAGAGCGCCGACAAGAGAAAACGGATTCCCCTGTCTGTCTCTTACAAGACTGTGCATATACATATATCCTCCGCACTCTGCTATTGTTGGCATACCTGAGTCTATCGCATCTTTTACAGACTTAAGCATGCTTTCATTTTTGCTGAGGCTCTCAAGGTACAGCTCAGGATACCCTCCCCCGAATATGAGTCCGTCTGCTTCTTTTGGAATATGAGGATCATGAAGCGGAGAAAAGAATTCAAGCTTTGCTCCGGCTTTTTCAATAAGTCTAAGATTCTGTCTGTAGTAAAAACAGAATGCCTCATCCGATGCTACCGCGATGACAGGTGTATCTGAAGATGAGTTTAGGCTGGTTGACATAACTTCTTTTTGATATTCTATGTCAGCAGCTGATCTCATTATTTCGATAACTGCATTTATATCACATCTTTTTTCCAGTATTTCACAAAATGAATCGATCTTTTCTCTGATATCATCTATCTCAGACGGCAGCTTAAGTCCCAGATATCTGCTCTCAAATGCTACGTCACTAACCTTGGGAATGCCTCCGATAAGTTTTATATGGCCATATCCCGTGTCAGAGAGTTCCTTTAATACAGCCGGTCTGAGTTTTTCATAAAAACCTTCTGATATCCTGTTTAATATGATTCCTTTTATCAGTCCCTTTTCATCATCAGACAGTATGCCTTTTATATAAGAAATGACAGTCCTTCCCGCATTTGACGCATCGATCACAAGGATAATCGGCGTATCTGTTACAGAAGCGACATCATAACTTGAAGCCTTTATGCTATCAACGCTCATCCCGTCATATATGCCCATTACTCCTTCAATGACGGCATTATCATTCCTGTTTTGTGCAATGATACGTCTGATATCTTCCTCTGATGACAGATAGGTATCCAGATTCTCGCTCTTTATCTCAAGAACTGTACTGTGAAACATCGGATCTATATAGTCAGGTCCGCATTTGTATGCATTAAGATCAAGCCCTCTTTTCTTAAGGGCTTTTAACAGGCCGCAGCTTATCATAGTCTTTCCGCTTGAACTGCTGCCTGCGGCGATCATGACTCTGTTTATCTTTTTTTGCTCTGTTTCTTTGTTCATATCTGTCAAATAATAAATGAAAAGATCATCACCGGATTCTGTGCCTGCAGCATATGATATTCTCCGATCGATCTAATATTGCTGCAGCTTAGCTGTATCATGTCGATATCAGAAGCATCCTTATCCTTGATCACTGCTCTTACTTCATCTATCGTCTCAAGGCTTACGGCGTTTACTACGTATCTGACGCCCTTCTTCTTTATTTCTATCTCATCTATGATCTGAGATAGCATATGCGAGCTT
>JAGCXJ010000047.1 GCA_017961385.1 Lachnospiraceae bacterium | reverse complement strand
TTATCTCAAGATGAAGAAGACGTGGGCTTACATCATACTCTTTTACGAGCTTGGTAATGACCTCGTAAATATCCATGAAGTAGAAATCCTTAGGTGATATATTGATCGAGAGGCTGAGTTTCTCATGACCGTCTTTGCGCTTTGCCCAGTCTGCCAGGATCTCACAGGCTTTTCTCCAGATGTATTTATCTATTGTTGCGATAATTCCGTTCTTTTCGAAGATAGGTATGAACTTGAAAGGAGGAATAAGACCTTCCTGAGGATGCTTCCATCTTACAAGAACTTCGCCGCCTTCAAGATGTCCGTCTGCATGGTATTGAGGCTGCAGATAAGGAATGATCTGACCGTCCTTCAGAGCTGAATCAAGTTCTGCTGTGATCTGCTGTTCCCAGAGTTTGTCTTTTCTGAGATTGTCATCATATACGGCTACGCAGCGGTTGTAATCGTTCTTTATTCCGGAGATTGCAAGCTGTGCCCTGTCGACCATTGCGCTTACTGAAAGATTCTTATCTTCATCAGAGGGCTCAAAAATACCTACGTGAATGATTACGGGAGAATTGATGATTCCTGAAGCAGCCCATGTATCCATGATCTGTTTTTCCAGAGCCTCGATATTGAGAGTAGATTTCTTGAGGAATGCGCAGAAAATGTCTCCTCTCCATCTGCAGATGGCAGATCCGGGATGTGCGAAAACTTTGAGGTCGTCTCCGATCCTTTTGAGGATTTCATCAGCTTTTTTCCTGCCATAGATATCGTTGATAAGTTTAAAGTCATTAATATCCGATACCTGCATTATGTAGGTTTCATTGGGATTAGCTTTAATGATCTCTGTGACCTGTTCTTCAAAACTCATACGGTTTGAAAGGCCGGTAAGAACATCGTGTGTAGCGAGGTACTGTCTTTCTTCGTCTTGTTCTACCTGCTCTGTGTTGTCATGAATGGAGAAGAAGGAGCCAACATCCAGATTCCTTTTATCTTTCATCAAACGGTGAGTGATGCGGATATATGTATATTTTTCGTCTTCGCTGTCTTTGAAACGCGTTGATATGTCGAAATCAACACCGAGATCGCCGCCGCCCATAACTTCGATCAGCTTGTCGGTGCACTTATCCGGATCGCCTGATCCTATGTGAAGGATCTCATAAGCTCTGTCGTTGGCATAAAGCGCGTTTACGTCAGTATCGTAGAAGATGATACCGTCGATATGGTTTCCGACAACCGAGTCAGCAAGTTTTCTTCTGATAAATGCCGGCTTGTAAATGAAAGTGAAGAGGAAGAGCAGGAATCCGCAGATGATATATCCGATGAGCGAATTATTGACCGGGCTGTCGGAAAATGATGCGAAGAAGAAAAACATATATGCAACTATCGCGAAAATAATGACGATATAGCGTTCGTGATATGCAGAGGATATCTTCAGACACTTGTCTATAAGAATTGCGATCATGAGTACAAGATAGGATTCAAGCAGACAGAAACACAATAGCTTTGCCCAGCCCGGCACTATTCCAAAATAAGTTCCTCCTTCAGGCAATGAGTAAACCTTAGTAGTAAACATATGATGAAATACCGGGTTAAGGAATAGAGATAATGAAACAAGCGAGAGAAGAACGATCGTTATGATCTGAACCGGAGAACGCCTGTATCTGAAGCCACAGTAATCAGTAATAAATATCATCAGATTATAGAGCAGGAAGCATTCACCGAGATGCATCACTGTATATCCGGCTTCGGCTATATAATCAAGATCAGTAAACAATGCAAGAACGTTTCCTGCAAGCGGAATGATAATCGAGAGTAAAACATTGAAAAGACTGGAAGCGGTCTTCTCGAGAAATTTTTTCCGTTTGAAAACCGTAGCAATTATCATTGCCACCAATATTAGGGATATCACAATCAACTCTGAAAGATAACGTACCCTCATAAAGCCCTCGAATATTGGTTAATACATTAATTGTATCATCAAAAAACTGCTTTGCAGGTTTAGTAGTAAAAACTTTTTGTTAAATACAAAACATTACCTAATGCCTAAATATAAAATAGAGATAAAACAACCATTTGCGGTTGTCAAAACACAATATATTGATTTTATGTTCGAAAACTATCATTTACTTACTGCTGAAGATTTGGTATCATAACCCCATAAGAAAACGAATGTTTGTTCTATTGTAGCAAACCTTGATGGTATTTAGGAGTATTTTTATGATCGAATTTAATTGCACGGTAAAGGATATTTTCAGAAGGCCAAACATGATCGATAAGGCAGTAAGAAAACTTGCTGATAATGGTTACGCAGAATACGCCGTTATTTATGCGCGTATAAGAGATGACATCTATAATGCTCTGGCTTATGCAGCAGAAAATATGAAAGACTACGAGTATAAGGTAGCTGTTGCTTATCTTGAGTCCAGAAGTTCCGAGCAGACTGTCGCCAAAGAGACTTACTATACCCACAGGACAATAAGACGATATGTCCGTAAGGCGTGTGAGTTTGTCAGAAGATACTATGAAGAGAAGCTCGGCATAAAGCTCCTTCCAATTGATACCAAAACAATACGGAGCACTGTCTGTGCCGGTACATTTTGGGAGAAGGTTGACTCACTTATGAAGAGCAGCATTGAGAATGCCTGTATCGTGATCCTCCGTTGCAATGAGCATGTTTCAGTGAATTACGTATGCAGCAACTATGGTATGGGCAGCGGCAAGGTAAAGAAGATAGTCGATGACTTCGGTGCCGTCATTACAGCTTATGACATCCCTTCAGAAAAGCGCAGTGCTGTTTGATATGATGGGAATCTCCGTATGATTAAGACCGGGCATATGTTTAAGCGAATGCCCGGTCTTAATGTTATAATCTTGTGGTGGGTAAAACCCTGATAAAGAAATATGGAGGATAATCCTATGATCATTACTTTTGATAAGCTTCCCAATAATCTTGAAGAGCTTAAGGCTATGCCCCAGG
>JAGCXJ010000046.1 GCA_017961385.1 Lachnospiraceae bacterium | reverse complement strand
GTTTTTAACACCAAACAGCCGGTGGATGAATTTCTCCTCTCACCGGCTGTCTATCCTTATAATGGAAAGGTCTGGGATTAGTGGTATAGTATCTATCAACCTCAAAAACAATATATCCAAAAAATGTGACCATTCTGTGTTCAATTACAAAAGAATTTCTTGCGTTTTTCTTAAGTACCCGATAATGAATGCATCTTACATATTTTTCTTCATTTCATCAATTTCCTGCATTCTTCTTTTATGCTCTCTCTTTTCCTTTATCCTTGATACTATGTTGTAGATTGCAAGAGGAACAGCCATTAAAAATCCGATGATCATTAAGATCAGGCCTGCCCATGTAAAGAATCCTCCGCCCCCGTTTCTTTCTCTTAGTCTTTTAGTCGATTTTATATCATCCATTAAAAAATGCATCGAGGGATCATTCGGATTATATGCTATCTCAAGGCTCTGGCCTTCCTTTATCGTTCCGTAGCTTACTTTGCTTCCTTCGTATTCCTTTCCGTCTACAGTATACTTATAGCTTCCCTCATATTTTGATCTGTGGTTTGTGTCTATATCAAGCCTGTTTCCGTTTTCATCTATTATAGGCTCCCAGTATTCATTTACATGTGTGACGGTGACGGTCATGGATTCGGTGCATTTTTCCATCTTTCTTATATTTTCTTCCGTCTTGCCGTCATCTTTCCTGCCGACAGAATAAAGGATAAATCCCAGAATAAAGATGAAACACACGATTCCGTTAAGGAATGCGATAAGCAATCCCTTTAAAGCATTGTTGCTCATAAGCTTCCCCTTGAATTAATTATATATACTCTGAAAATCTGTCTGATCAGTTGTCTTCTTTCTGATCTGAATCTTTACTTTGTTTTTCCTTCTTCTTATTCTTTATCACCCTTTTGATCAGTATCGCAGAAAAACTGTATAAGACAACAGGAAAGAGTGACAGAAGCATCAGCGACTTGGGATCGGAGTTTCTTGCAAGTTTCCATTCTCCGTCCTCTCTGTATATCCTGCAGTAATCCTTCGAGGAAAGGGGTGAGACACCGTTCCTTTCAACCTTGGTAACACGTCCCGAGTTATCCGTATATTCGTAGTAGGATTCCGTCAGTGTTATGATCTGTCCGTCTTTTTCTGCTTTGTATATATCATAGACCCGGTATTTGTTTGTATTTACCCATTCTCTTTCTTCACCCGCATAATAGAACTTTACCATGGCGCCGTCACGCTTGTACTTGATGGGTTCCTCGATTATAAGGAGCGTGAGCAAAAATGCTATGACGAAAAATATGACTGCCCATTTGATCGATTTTTTAGGAGATTTCATGATATCTGAAATCGGTATCTCCAGAATCTGAATGATAAAGGGCTTGTGCTCATACGTGGCCGATTCCTTTGAGACAACTTCCTTTATCTCTTCAAGTGTTTTTTTCTGTGAAAACTTGTGTCCGCTTTCGGTATATATGTCGTAGCACCTTGAACAGATCCTGCAGTTCTTGTTGGAATAGCCGCCAAGAATACCGATCTTTTTTGAACAGCAGTCACACACATTTGCCATGCATACTCCTTTCCAAACGTATATGGATACGTTTAAACCAGACAATCTGCAACACGTTTTATCATAGTCACTTTTTAAAGTGTCTCATATGAAAATATCAGTCTATGACTGAAACGATGTTGTTATCTTTTATCTCCTCCGATTTATCAAAATCGCTGGTATATTCCCTCGAATGACTGATCTCGATAAAACATAGGTTTTCATAGTCATATCCCCAGTGGGGAGATAAAAACCATCGGTTCATGAGACCTGTGTATTCCGTAACTTTTTTTCTGAAGTAATCATCCGAAAAAGCATACCTGATGTTTCTTAAATATCTTTCAAAACCGTAAAGACGCTTATCTTCAATGGCATCATAGTCGTAATGAATGTGTTCGACGTAGTAGAATTGTCCGTCTTTTGCATGATCCCTGTACCAGCGCCAGGTTTTGGATAAGCTCTCAGCCTTTCCTACATAATGGCAGATGTGATCCAACTGCCACCATCTAAGATCTGACTCATCCTTCGCCTCATAGAATACCCTGTCAGGATCTCCGCGTTCTCCTATCGACATTACCTTAAGGCCGTCAAGATAAAGACCTCCGAATACATCAATAGGATCATTTCTGCTCTCTTTAGGCAGATGATCTCTTATCCATTTTTCGTCAAGTTCCATATGATCTCCTCACAAGGTCATGCATTACATGAGCAAAACGAATAAGTTTAGGACAGATCAAGATTCTTTAAGATTTTTTTTCGTATATCAATAGATTCAATGTTTCCTATCGCGTTAATAAAACTCTGTCTGTCTTTATTTAGCCATTCGTTTATATATTTCATATAAAAACAAGTCTCTGCCTTTTGCTTTGGGGATACAAAGCAGCATGAGGCAAATGTCCTCATTAAAAGCTCATCCGCTTTTTTCTGATCCAGTTTAAAATTTTCACGCAGTATCTTTTTTATCTCATCTACACAAAGATCTGCCTGCTCATCTCCTCTTTTTGATAAGAAGCCTCTGAAAGGGAACTTAAACTGAAAGACGGTTGCGCTGTATATGCTGTAGGCTAGATATCTTACAGGAAAGTCACTAACATATGAGACGCATGCGAATGTATTTTCAAGCCATCCCAAAGATAAAAAGCTAAGATCAGATCGCTTCGGTAAGACTTTTGGCGGTATGTCTGTCTTGCAAAGAAGCCAGTTTATCAGCGCTTCTTCATCAGATTCGTCCCATGTATCCTGACTGCTGTCATTTGCTTTAAACTCCATTTTGTCAGTCACATATATCTTTGCCCAGTCAAGTGCATGCTCTTTGCATTTTCCGTTTATGAACAGTTCGTTTAAAAGATCATTATATTTTGTATTAAGATCTTTTGATCTTTGGGGGATGATATCATTCTCAACGATATCCTTAGTCACATCCATTTCTGTTTTGATAAGCCTGTCAAAGAGTCTTTCATCCTTTGCCTGACGAGTTTTCGGCTCAACAGAAAAATACCATATGATAAAGTCCCTTATCTGATCTTTAGTCATTTCATTCATATATAATAAGATCCTATCTGGTCTTGTGTGAGCTGTATACTTCAAAGTTGTATCTTACTATTCCAAGATCTATCTTTGCCATGGGAACTCTCTTTGCTTCTATTACAGCCTCATCGTTAACAAGGCTTATTTTGAATTTCTGCTGGTTAATGGCAGTGGGAGCAAGCATCGCTGCCTCGACTCCCTCCCTGAACCAGTCGGGCATCTTGTCTACAGGCATGTCACAGAACTTGTCTATGCTCTTTGAAAGATGAGGTTTTCCCTGATCTTTGCCGTATCCTATGGCTATGACGCAGATGAGCTGTTCATCGTCTGCTATATCTGCCTTGCATTTCTTCTTTCCGTATGTACCGGCTACCCAGCAGGTATTAAGGCCCATCATCTGGGCTTCGAGTACGATCCTTTGTCCGTAGTATCCTGCAAGCTCTTCCCTGTTATCGATAGATTTCTTTGCGATAAGTGCTATATAGTTGACAGCATTCTCAAACTTCCCGTAGTGAGCAAGGAAAACATCAAAGCATTCCGGATCATTGCAGATCAGCTGCATGTTCAGTCCGCTCTCAGTGTTGCACTGCTTTATTATCTCATTAAGTCTGCTAACATGTTCTTCGCTTATAGGTTCATCCTTGTACTGACGTACACTGTGTCTCAGTCTTATGGCTTCTTTAAGATCCATGCCTGCCTCCTTTCAAGTTTTTGAACTCATACCATGAAGCTCTCAATATCATTTATCATCATATGATACAAAGTAATAGGGATGTCCGTTTGTAGGGAAGAACGGAGTCTCGTCTATCCTTCTTTCCCTTTCCTGGATCTCAGAGTTTTGAAACTCATTCAACATCTCAATACTGCCGTATCCTATCTCGAATACAGCTCCGTCATAATCTTCGGGACAGTCTACGGTTATCGTACGTATAAAGAGCTTATCCTCTATCTTGCCGCTAAGCTTTGATTCTATGTCATAGTCGCCTTTTTCATTCTTTACCGTCAGTGAAAATGTATTGCTCTTCTTAGTAGGAGCGTAAAACTCTGTACCGCTGTATCTGTCAAAGGCGCTTATATACCATACAAGCTGATCATCACCGCTTACAGAAAGATCAAGGCTTGTGGTGAGTATTACCTTTTTGCGTCCCTCTTCACAGTCCTCTTTTGTTTCATCTATGGATACCTTTATCGGTATTTCCACCTCGCCGTTTGAGTAGCTCTTTGTCTCATCTTCCCTGTCCTGATAATATGTAGCAGAGGTAAAGCTCTTTACAGCGCTCTTTTTTGTTATCTCATAACCCTGCTTGGACAGCCAGTCCTCACCGCGGCTCTTGCCGCAGCCTGTCATCATCAGCAGCATAATCGCAAGACATATAAGTGTTTTTTTCATCATTCTTCTCCTTTTTCTAGTCGTTTTCAGGTGCCTGCGGTATCTTGTCAGGCAGTATATCTTTAAGGCTTAAGCTCAGGTCGCTGTTTATATCGATCAAAGCTGTGACATCAAGCGACCCTTCGTAGTCGGGCATCGGTATATCCTTGTAGATATAGCCGCTCGGTGCCAGGATGTACGGCTTTTTATCGATGAATCTTATCTTTATGATGTCTGACCATATGACATCCTGTAATTCATAGTCTTTATTTGTCAGCTTTTTATATGTCAGAGGCTTTTCATTGTCTATAGTAAATGTCACTTCCCCTGTATCATTATCATACGAATATGATATCCGCTCTTTTAACAGATCAGATAAGAAATTTCCGTCATAGCGATAAAAATCGTAATCACTGCCGTTGTTTTTTAGGATGCACAGACCATACACGCAAAAGCCCGTTCCGTTTCCTTCGCACTCGGCGATCAGATAATCATCCTTTCCGTCATCATTGACATCGCATTTTTCGATATAGGGGCCATACGGCGCCATGGATATCTCTACCGGGAATCTATCGTTTCCGTCTATGATAACGGCAGTCTCATCGGTGTAGTTGATCTTTAAGGCCACGGACCTGTCATCGGAATAATACATCACGATATCATCATCTTTATCATCCTCATCCTCTAAAGTATCTTCTACCGGTTCTTTGCCGACTTC
>JAGCXJ010000045.1 GCA_017961385.1 Lachnospiraceae bacterium | reverse complement strand
GCCTCAAAGGGCAGTGAAATCAGCATATCGTATTATTTGAAGTTAAAGAGATACCCGTTGGTCTTAAAGAATGTAAAAAAGAACGACAGGATAGAGATAGTCATCACACAGATAGCAGGTATCACATCTGTGATGCCAATCTGTCCGTAACCTATGCATGTCAAAATACAATATGCCATCAGCATCAGATAAAGGACTGACATGCCGATACAGTTGCCTATGACACGGCTCTTTTTCTTTTTATCTGTTCCGTATCTGTATATATTTAACTGGCTGGTCGATCTTAAAAGAGTCTTAAGAAGCACCAAACTACTTCTGTTCATCTGCCACCTCCAAAAAGACCTCTTCAAGTGACTGATTGCCTATCATATCCTCCATATTTCCGCTGTCTATGATCTTTCCCTGTTTGATGATAGCTACTTTGTTACATAGTTTTTGTGCAACATCAAGGACATGAGTCGAAAAGAATATGGCAATCCCTTTATCACACAGGTCGTGCATGATCTGTTTAAGTGTGTAGGATGCCTTCGGATCAAGTCCGACAAAAGGCTCATCCATGACTATCAGCTTCGGCTCATGAATGAGTGCCGATATGATAGCCAGTTTCTGTTTCATACCATGAGAATATGAGCTTATCAGATCTCCGAGAGAATCTGTTATCTCAAACATATCTGCGTATTGTTTGATGACCTCTTTTCTTTTTTCTTCCTCTCTTTCAAATACATCCGCTATAAAATCAAGATACTGTATGGCTGTAAGATTCTCATACAGATCGGGATTGTCCGGGATATATGCGGTTATCTTTTTGCACTCTATCGGCTCATCCTTAACGGAGTGACCGTCTATATATATATCACCCTCGCTAAAGTCAAGGACTCCTACGACTGCTCTTATAGTCGTAGATTTGCCTGCTCCGTTGTGACCGATGAATCCGTATATATCTCCGCTCTCTACAGTTAAGGTAACATTATCCGCTGCCTTCTTTCCCTCTCCATATGCTTTCGTATAGCCTTTGATCTCAAGAATCGCTTTCTTTTCCATTTTTCTATTCCTTTTTCTTTGATATTACCTTCTTATGGAATCCTTTCTTCTCACAATAAGGACATTTCAGTCTTCTGGCTGTTCCTAAATGGATCGCAAGGATCACTGATAACATGGAAGGCACATAACGCTCGCCGCAGTTTGGACACTCATAATATCCCGCATCGTGTTCTATCTTTAAACCTATAAACCCGAACAGAACTATTGCAACATAGGATAAAACAAGCAGTGCATTGCCGATCAGAGCATCGCCCTGATTTGAGAATATTTCGCTTATCTTTGCCAGAACGATACTTAAGGGAATTATGATTATTCCCATTGCAATCTCCATCCTCAGCAGGTTTCTGTCGGCTTTTTCTGCTTTTGCCTGCATCTCGATCAGAGACTGTTCCGCCTTTTTTGCATATTCACCCATGGCAATACGTTCTCCGGTAAGGAGCTCATTTACATTCGTACCGATCAGTTCACAGAGCTCCATCATGATCGATGCATCTGGAAGACTCTTTCCGGTCTCCCATTTTGAGACCGCCCTGTCGGTGATCCCTAGCTTCTCTGCCAGTGCTGCCTGAGTAAGTCCCTTTTCCTTTCTGCATGCTGCAATGAACTTTCCGATCTTTTCCTGATCCATTCGGGACCATCCTTTCACATAAACTAATATTTTTTACGAAAATTTAACACGAACCATTGGTTGAGTTGCCCATTTTACGGGCTTTAGCGGTGTATATAGAGTCTTGTCATCTCTGGCTCATCATCTCCCTGAGCCATACAGTAAAACTCCCATCCGTAACGCTCATAGAAACCTGTATGATCCGTGACAAGATATATCGGTGTGATTTTCTTTGACTTCATATCAGAAACTACCAGGTTGAGCAGGCTGCCTGCGATCCCCTGACCGCGATAGCTTTCCTCGGTATATACTGCACACACATTAGGACTAAGATCCTTCCTGTCATGAAAGTCATTTTCAATTACTCCAAGCCCGCCGATGATCTTGTTTTCATCAAGACATAAATACCATCCATACTCTGTCTTTTTATCCAGATAGTCATTTATGCATTCAAGATAGGCTTCCTTGGGCACTCCCCATTTATTATGAAACCATTCGGCTGCAGCTTCCCCTAATCCGGGATCTTCTCTTAATGAAATATACTTATATTTGTCCATAAAACCTCCTGTGATAGTACTTGTTTATATCATATCAGACAGTTTAACAGCCCGAGAATAAATCCTATAAGGCCTCCAAGCCCTACAATGGTGCGAAGCTCTTTCTTCATGACCAGTAAAATCAGCCGTTCAAGCTCCTTTTCTTCCATTCCGTTTATTTTGTCCGATATGACAGCAGCTATATCTATATGAGCCAAAAGCTTATCTATATTTGATGATGCCATCTTTCTGTATGCCATACATACGCTGTCTCTAAGATGACCGTCCTCCATTCCCATGTACAGCATGATGTCTTCAGCGGATTTTGAATCTATTTCCGACAGTCTTTCCTCCACTATGGGCTTTACGTATGAGTCGCCTTCTTTTGCAAGGATCTCCTGCAGATCGCCTGCTGTAGATCTTGCCACGCTCTCGATCCATTCCGAACTTACAAGCCTTCCGATCTTATTGCTGTGGATCTTATTTATGATATAGTCGCTTCCGTAGTCATCCATCAGTTTGACCACATCAATAGACTCCACTATCTTTCGACTGATAAGAGTGCACAGCTCATCTTTCTTTTTTTCATATTCGTCGCCGCGTGCCCCGGAAAGAACACATATCTCATCTTTCAGATTTATCGTAAGATGCTTAAGGACTGTATCGCATACCTCGTCTTCTATCTCCTTTGAAAGCACCATGGCCTCTATATCCGATTTTGTCAAAAGCGATGATGCGACCGTATTTCCTATTGTCCCTGCAAGTCTTTCCTTGCCCTTTGGTATAACTCCCGGTGTAAACGGAAGCGCATGAGAAAACAGCATTATCTGTTTTCTCGGGTAAAACAGCATCTTTACCGCTATGAAATTTGTAAAGCTTCCTATGATCGCTCCGATCAAAGGTCCTGTTATATATTCCGGTATCATTGCTTATCCTTCGTATTTTTGTCTGTCACTATCACAATGGAGAAATATCCCGCTTCATCCGGTATCGAATCAATTCCCTTATATATCCTCTCATCTTCCATACCGCAGTTTTCTACCATATATATATCTTTATCTGTCTTTTTGACCTTATCCTTTATCTCCTTTAGCATACCTGCGGCTTTCATGATCACCAGTGTTTTTGCATTATCTGCATATTCCTTGCTTGTGATCATAACGGATCCATCCCCCAGAGCAAGCGGAAGAAGCAGCTTTGCAGCAGCTGCACTAAAAGAACTGATACCGCTTATCACAGTAACTTCATATCCGCTTTGCCTGATCAGATCCGATATATATGAAAAAGTCGAATAAATGCTGGGATCTCCCAGCGTTAGAAAAGCTGTGTCGTTACCTTTATCAAGAACCTGCATCAGCTTTTTTGCTGCCTTCTTATGAGCATCGGCCGTATCTTTTTCAGTCATCGGAAATTCAAGCGCTATAACCTGTTTTTCTAAGATCTCAGGTACTGCCTTAGCTGCTATATCATATGCGATACCCGGTCTGTTTTCTTTTGACGGACACGCTATTATATCTATTTCCTTTAGGATATTTACTGCTTTAAGAGTAAGAAGCTCGGGATCTCCCGGACCTACTCCTATCGCAAAGAGTCTGCCTTTCATACTTATCCTGTCACCTTGTTTTTCTTATTTTGTATCAGTCATATTATAGCATCTATTTGTTGACAAATGCGCAATACTGCATAATCATTGAATAAAAGGAGAAATATCATGGAAGTAACGATCAAAAGAGCAGATGATTCGACCACAGGAATAGATGATTTTATAAATGAGGAATTCACTAATTATTCCAAGGAAAATGAAGTCGCCCTAAACTATGAGGACTTTACTTTTGCAGCATACAATGAAAGCAATGAGATCATAGGCGTTATCACGGGCCGCGCCTATTATAATGAGGTCCATATCGGAGATCTTATTGTTGATAAAAGATACAGAAGGACAGGCCTTGGGAGCAAGCTTGTAAGTACTGTTGAAAGCAAGTATTCAAATAAGGGCTATGACAAGATAACCCTTACGACTTTCGGCTTCCAGGCCCCCGAATTTTATAAAAAGCTTGGATATGAGCTGGAGTTTATCAGAAAAGATGCTGATCCCAAATTAAGCAAATACTTCTATTCAAAGCCTATGGATTCATCGAATTAATGATATCTACAAACTCATCCGTGTGATTTGAGTGAAAATCATGAAAGCTTGATTCCACCTCTATCAAGGTAATGTTGTCCTTATTGCATGAAAACGCTTTTCTTGCATTTTCATCACTTGTGGCACATAGATATATGCCGTCTGATCCGATGTTTTCTTTTTCATGTATAAGTATGCTTTGTACATGTATATCAGAAAGGATCTGTTTGTGAGTAAATCCGTGGTTCCAGGTCAAATCATAGAAATGCTCGCCGTAGTTAAGGTCATAATCAGGAAGATACTGATTTACAGACCATGCCACTGACGGTAAAAAACCGATCTTTACAACTTCATCCGGATGTTTTTCATGATATCTTTGAGCCATATCTGAAAGCTTGCCGTACTGTTTTCCAAAATATCCGTTTCTTAAAAGATATACTTCAATGCATTCCTTCTTGTCAGACTGATCATATTCATGAAGAGGCTTGTATGTATTGATATATGCAAAGCTTCTTTCCCACTCTCCCTGTTCTGTAGAAAAAACCGGAGGATCTTCAAGACATGCACCTGCAACATTGCTGCCGTAAGCTGCTATATAAGCAGCAGTTAGAGCTCCGTTTGAATGACCGGCAACAAAAGTCTTCTCTCCTATCACGTTGTCAATAAACCATATAAGATCATTAGCGTTTACATCGATATAGTAAAGCTTTTCATCATGAGTTGACTGTCCATGTCCGTATACATCAACAGCATAGATATGCCATTTTTCGCTCAGCTTTTCAAGGCAGAGCGCATAAGACTCCCACTGGCCCATCTGACCGTGAATGAGCAACAGCGCAGGCTTGTCATTTTCAACTTCCCCGTAGTTTATCGTACTGCCGTTTGGAAGAGTAACCTGCTTTTCCTGTGCTCCTGCTTTTAAAATCGCTTTTTCGTACTTTTCGTACCAGTGCATGTTTCTGTAATAGAAAACAAAGATAAGAACAGCAACTATCACCAATATGACAATTAGAAAAAATCCCGCAATCCTTAACATATTTTTCATTAAGCCCTCCATACTTTGGATCCTAATAAAACTGTAAAGAATTCTTTACGGGATTTCTACCAATCAGAAAAGTCAATTTATGATAACTTTTGTTAAATACGGTTGCATTTTGCAAATTCTTATCATCTGCCTTTTCTAAGAGCGCTTCTTACCGCATCCTTTATTACTTCGCTTGAGAATGTCGCACCGGAAACGGCATCTACCTCAACATCGTCTTTTTCAACCATATCGTCAACTATCACGTTTGCGATCTTTCCTTTTCCGCATTCATGCCTGACTATTTCTATATCAGAAATATCTCCGTCTGACACTGTCACTTTTACATCTACCTTGACCATGTCTGTTTCGCTTCTGCCTTCGTAAATGCCGTCTTTAACCTGACTTACATCAACCTCAGACCTGTCAAAGCTCTTTACCTGACTGTTCATCCTTATAAAGATCACTGCACATATAGTGATAATAAAAAGAGCAAAACCAGCCGGTATCATGAAAAGTATCTTTAAAGAGCGTTTCATTATATTTCTTTCCCCCCGATATGTCTTTCCATTACATCAAAACACAGATAATCACCGTTGTCAGTCTTTATCATGTTGTAGGCAGTAGCTACATAACCCCTTAGCAGATATATCTTTTTTGCCGGAAGAGATGCATCTAAAATGATAGTGTCATTTTCCTTGCTTATCATCTGTTCCGCAAAATCCATCAAAGCCCTGCCGTATCCCTTATGCTGATACTTTGCAAGTACGAACAGTCTGTTTATCTCATTGCCGCATATCGTAACTGTCCCGACTTCGTTTCCTTCATCTTCAATAAGATAAACCCTGCTTGCCTTTATATCCTCAAGTATTCTTTCATCCGAATGATGATCACTGAAAAACTGTACCGCTCCGCTCGGATAATACTTGGGATAAACGGTCTTTATAGTATTCTGTGTAATGTGCTTTACTGATTCAAAGTCATTTTCATTTGCAATTCTTGTATTCATCATATCAACCCTCAAGATATTCTGCTATTGGCTCTATATATCTGATATCTGAAATATCATATGATTCGGATATCATATTTGCCATTATCTTTTCTTCTTCTGTGGGATCCTTCTTTTTCTTAAGTGCAGAAACAAACATCTTCATGGCAAGTCTGGATGCGGTATTCATTTTCTCATAATCGAATCCGCCTTGACAGTAGAATGCCTTCATATATTTTTTCTGCTCATCGGTAAGCATGTTTTCTAGCATTTTTTCAACATCGGGATTGTCATTTGGGCTTCCTCCCACACAGAATACTGCAAGCCTTTTCTCTTTCCATGCCTTTGCTTTCTCAAAAAACCAGTCTATCTTGACAGTTTTCCCTGCCATTGCCCATCCGCCGTAGACTATTGCCTGATAATCATTAAAGAATGCGTCTTCCTTTTTCTTTGCATCCTTTAGTTCATAAATATCGGCTTTCAGTCTTTCTGACAGCCAGTTTGCATATTTTTTGGTAAAACCGGTCTGTGAAGTGTATATTACAAGTGTTTTCATATCTTGCTTAGATTCCTTTCCATCGTCATGATAGTTTCTATCGTAGTTATCAGGGCCGATTCATCGATACCTTCAAAGATACGTCCGATGATATACTGACTCTGTTTTCCCTGATTATCGTTCTTTTCACAGAACTCCATGCATTCATCGGTGATCATAATACGCTGCTTTCTCTTGTCCTTTGCGTCCGCAAATGTCGTTATGAAGCCTTTTTTCTCCAGTTTGAGCAGGATCTGCTTTACATTCTGATGCGAGCTTCCCATTACATCAGACAGCTCATTTAATGTCGGAGCCTCCTTAAAGAGTCTGATACATATGATCGCAAAGAACTGCTTCCATGTGATCTCTCCAAAAAAAGCATCAGCTGCGGCCTGGTATCTGTTATCAAAGGCACTGAGCAGACCAAGCAAAAATGCCTGAGGCGGCATATCTCCAAATTCAATGCCTTTAATGTTCATCGCTTCATTGTAGTTCATTTTGCACCTCTCTTTTTTTGCAAATAAAAATAGGTAACATATTACATTTTTAAATAATGTAACATATTACCTATTTGTTGTCAACATCAATTTAATTTTTCTAATACCTTTTTTATATTATTCTCATTTGGAATGATGATGTTTATATCAACTTCAGGGTGTTTGCCGACATATCCTTTAAGAAATTCCATCAGATTATCCTTAGTCTCCATGTAATCATCAATGATCACGCTGTCATCAAACCCGAGTTTTTTAAGGATTATCGCCGAAACAACTCCCGTTCTGTCCTTACCTGCACCGCAAAAATACATCACGTTGCTTTTTGAATTCATGATGATATCTATGATAGCATCCATCATTTCATCCAGCATTCCAAGATATGTTGTTGCCACAGCCTCAGGCGACTCTGGTGTATCTCCGCCGCCGGTTACAGGCATGTGATGATAGACAAATCTGTTATCTTCTTCAAGCCTGCACGGTTTTATTAGATACTCTTTTTCCTCCCTCAGATCAACGATAGTAGTAATATCATTTTCTATGAGCCATGCTATTTCTTCATCAGAAAGATTCTCAGGATAATCACTCCTTACATAGCGCATATCACCCGTAGGAAGATATCTTGTATTCAGTGTTGACTTTAATATCGATCCCATATGATATGCCCTATATCTGTTTTACTCCCGAACATTTTTCTATAAGACCTATCGTACCGTCATCATTATACGTAAATTCAGCTACGCATACGCTTCTATGGAACAGACTTCCTCCGGGAAGCTCATCAGTATGATAGAAAAGATAGGAATGACCCTTGAAATCACAGATTCCGGGATGGTTTGTGAAACACTCTCCTTCCTCCATGATCACACCTCTGTATACCCACGGTCCCGTAGCAGTCTTTGCGGTAGCATACCCGAAATGCTCATTTCTTTTCTCGCCCTGGGCAAATGCAGCAAAGACCATGTAATAGATATCGTTTCTCTTATAAAACCATGGTCCTTCACCATATGTTGTTCCTGTCATATGACCGCCTTTTCCAAAGGATTCTTCTGTCATCGCAACCTTGACGATCCCGACATTCTCATCATATGAGATCATATCTTCATTTAAGAGCACATATCTAAGCTCCGGATTTCCAAAGTACAGATATGCCTGACCATCATCATCTATAAAGACTGTCGGATCTATATCATTCCAGTCACCTTCATCGATCAGAGGATATCCCAGATCCTTAAACGGACCTGTCGGAGAATCTGATACTGCGACTGAAATGGCCATGCCGCTGTCGATCTTATGTACCGGACAGTAAAGAAAGAACTTCCCGTTTCTCTCTATGCACTGCGGTGCCCATGCTCTGTCATCCGCCCATGCGATATCATCAAGAGAAAATATCTTTCCATGATCGGTCCAGTTTACCATATCCTTTGTTGAATAGCATCTCCAGTCAAACATGGTATAGAAATCATTTATAAGTTCATCCTCATCATGGGTGGTATATAGATACAGGGTATCATCATACACCATAGGTGCCGGATCTGCCGTATATATATTCGTGATTATCGGATTTTTGCTCATTAATTCACTCATCTGTATTTCTCCTTAGTTGTCAATAAAATGTGTCCAGAGATGTTCTTCCTTGACTGGGAGACCAAACTTCTCCTTGCCGAGTGCTATGCTCTTCATAAGAAATGTCATATTTTGCGCAAGCACTCTTATGGTCTGAAGACCTTCAAGATCCTTAACGGCCTCGCCCGGTGTTCTTCCATGTACACTGTTCCAGTACTGGCTAGATGCAACCG